>JACTVT010000008.1 GCA_014465955.1 Eubacterium sp.
CGACTGTTCAGCAAGTACCAATACAGGCGACTGTTCAGCAAGTACCAATACAGGCAACCGTTCAGCAAGTACCAATACGGGCTACTGTTCAGCAAGTACCAATACAGGCGACTGTTCAGCAAGTACCAATACAGGCGACTGTTCAGCAAGTACCAATACAGGCAACCGTTCAGCAAGTACCAATACGGGCTACTGTTCAGCAAGTACCAATTGCACTATCGAGGCGTTGTCAAAAGAGGCGGGACTCGATGACGGCTTTAGGTCGATATACTGCTCGGTGGACGAAATCCACCAACACAAAGATAATAAGATATATAAGGCTTTATACAATGGTACAAGAGCCTTAGATGAAACGCTCATTTCTATGATTACAACCCGAGGTGATGACCTCAACTCGTTTTGTAAAGAAATGGACGACTATTGTATTAAAATCCTCCGTGGTTTCACAACCGCCGAGGATTTTTTTGTTGATATATATTGCCTTGATGAGGGCGACGATTATTTTGACCCTAAGAATTGGATTAAGGCTAATCCTTTTCTTTGTACGACACCCGAGGGTATGGAAACGCTGCACACCGACGCTCAGACCGCTAAAGATATGGGCTGTATGGAGTTAAGGGATTTTATTACAAAATCTTTGAATATGTGGAGTGTAAATACTGATGATATGTTAATCGACCCCTCAAAATGGGAAAAAGGCGAAACAATCAAAACTCTTAATGATTTCAAAGGATATGACTGTTGGGTTGGTCTTGATTTATCAAGCGGTGGCGATTTAACCACTTTAGCGTTGGAATTTAAGACCGAGGAGCAAAAGTATTATTTTTACTCACATTCATTTATGCCTCGAGGTCGATTACTTGAACATATCCAAACCGACCTCGCTCCTTATGACATTTGGGAGAGTATAAATGTTAATTGTTGCTCGATAGTAATAATGTTGATATTGACTTTTACGGTAAGGGCACGGGTATTGCTTTTGGCGGTGTCGCTAAAGAACCGGGTATTGCTGATTTCTATTTACCGATTAAATTACAAAAGGGTTTTGTTCCCGTCGAATTTAAATCTGATGATTTTAACGATTTTGTAGACGAGGGCACATTTGTTAACGGCAACGGTATGTATTTTGGCTATATGAAAAACTGCCCTCCGAATGATGATGTATGTCAAACAATTTTAACGGTACATTTAACCGATGTACTGAAAAATAAAAACGGAACATATCGACGAAAAATTATACATCAAACCGTTTATCGAATAACAGAAGATACAGGCATAAACTATCGCGCGTCTAACGGTTTACAAATATGGATAAGAACGGGTTATTATAAGGTTAATGCGGGCGATGATTATACTTGGGATGAATGGCGACCATTAATAAAAAGCGGTAATCGTATATTATGGTCGGGAGGTTACCATATGACATCGTCTCATCGTATCAATTTGAAACAAAAAGTATCAGAGCAACCCTCGGGGATTTGCCTTGTTTTTTCTCAATACGATGTTGGTAATAAAAAGCCTCTTGATTCCTCTTGGGAAACGCATTATATACCTAAAGAAATGGTGGGGTCAAATAGTGGTGTAGCGCATTGTGTACAACTTGTTGGTAATTGTTTTTCAATTTTAGCAACAAAGTATCTTTATATAACAGATACATTAATAGCGGGTAACGATAACAACATTAAAGGCGGAACGACTAACGGTATTTCGTACGCTAATGATAAATTTGTTTTACGATATGTAATAGGAGTTTAACTATGGATAAAATATTTAATCTGTCTGCAATCACCGGCGGTATAGTCGGTGGTTTTTTATGTAAGATGTTCGGTGGTTATGATATATTGCTCAAAGCGTTAATCGCCTTTATTGTTTTAGATTATATAACAGGGGTGCTCAAAGCGATATATACGAAAACAGTATCGAGCGAAACAGGCTTTAAAGGTCTTATACGAAAGTTTTTAATTTTAATCGTTGTTGTGGTAGCGGTAACGATTGAGGGAGTATTAGGTGACGCAATACCAATAAGAGAAATTACGATTACATTCTTTCTTTGTAACGAGGGTATTTCATTGCTTGAAAACGCCTCAGAGTTTATACCGATACCCGAGAAATTAAAATCAATATTTGTACAATTAAGAGATAAAAACACTCACAATAACGAGGAGGAATAATAATGTATTATTATAATCAAAGAAATTACGGCAACATCAATTATGACAATAAATCAACACATAATAAGGTTGAAACTATCAGTACATCGGGTTGTGGCGTTTGCTCGGCTTGTATGGCGGTTAACAACCTTGTGGGTAAAGAATTATATACCGTAAAACAAATGGCTGAATTTAGCATTAAGAACGGTGCGAGAGATAATAGCGGTACAAATGAGTACACTTTGTTAAAGGCACTGTGTAAAGTAGTCACCGGCTTATCTTTTACAACAACAACCGATGAAACTAAACTCGTGTCACATCTCAAGGCGGGAGGTATTGCAATCGCTAACCAAGGTAGCGCCTACAATGTATTTTCTACTGCGGGTCATTATGTAGTTTGCTATCGTATGAACGGTAATAATATCGAGGTGCTTGACCCTTGTATGTATAGTGGTAAATACGACCAATATAGCAGACCTAAGCGAATCGTTAAGAAAACAACAAACGGTTGTATTGTCAATACCACAGAACTGAACAAGGCTACTCGTGACCGTTCACCCTCTTACTATTTGGTATCTTACAAAAAGCCTGCTGCAAGCAAGCCAATATCTACAAGTAAACCAACTGCGACGACTACGAGTGTTTCCACACCAACATTTAAAGTTGGCAGCGTATACACTCTTACTACAAACGTCAAAGTCAGAACCGGTGCGGGTACAAATTACTCACAAAAGAAACGCTCACAACTCACTATCAACGCCAAGGCGCACGCCGTAAACCAAACATACGCCGTATTAAAAAGCGGTACAAGATTTACAGTGCAGGAGGTCAAAAAGAACGGCGCTGATATTTGGGTAAGAATACCAAGCGGTTGGATTTGTGTATATTATAAAGGTTCAAAATATGCAAAATAATTTTAAGGCTCGAGGGTAAAACCTTGAGCCTTTTTTTTCGTTGCGTAACAAAAACTCAAAAAATCGCAAATTCTTATATATTTTTATTTTTTTACTTTCTCTCTTCCTCTATTATATATTTTCTTTAGAATATAGAGAAAAATCATAGATAGTGTTACGGAGTATAAAAAATGGCGTAGTTAAGCCATTTTTGCGTAACAGAATGGTTTTTTTGATTCTGTTACGTTTTTTGTTACGCTCACGAGTTTTTGTTACGCTCACTTGGTTTCAATTATTAAAATTTTAATAAGTTTCCGTTACGGAATACGATTCTGTTACGCATTCTGTTACGCCTTTAACTATGAATTGTCATACATAAAAACAGAGGAGTCTGTTAAGACCCCTCTATAAATTTAATCTATTTCGAGTATATCCTCAATGTTCACGTTTAGCGCTTGAGCGAGTTTATAAAGCGTAATACCGCGTACTCCGTTTACGTCTTTTCGACCTTGCTCATATTCTTGTAATGACCTTACACTAATACCCGCAACCTCCGCTAATTTGGATTGTGACAATCCCGCTGCCTTTCTTGCGTCTTGTAATTTTGACATTATTTTAACCCTCCCTTAACTCATATCGGTTAGGCTTGTACACCTTATCCATACGGTCTAAAGCCTCGCAGTTTTTAATTTTGTCGATTCCGTCGTTTTTATCGGTACAAGTATCGACCCAACGGTTATCAATTTTATCATATACCCAAAGCACCGTCGCACCTCCTTTATATCTGCACCCAATAGTTACCAATACAACCGTCTGTACTGTCCCAAGTGTCATATACTTTACTGTTTACAATTGCTACTATATGATGACCTCCAATGTGGGCGATTATATTTTGAAAGGGAGTAGCGAACTCTTTACAAAATTCAACACCCGTATATTTAGTACCGTCGAATTTACGAGGCTGCTTTTGCTTTACCCACCCTTTGGAGTCTAAATATTTACTATAAGTTTTAGGGTCATTCATCATATAACCATACTTTATACCGATTTCTACTAAATCACGATATACTTGCTCCCACGGTAACTCAAGGGCTACACTAATTGCCCTTATTACGCAATCACCCGTATATTTATTTTTGGGATTAGCATTATACCAATGAAAAGTGTTAGTATCAGGATATTTCTCTTGTCTTGTCATAGTTTTATACCTCACTTAAATAATTTGTCTTGCCTTTTTATAATTTTAGTGATATACTATAACCGTAATGAGCGGTGGCAAGTACCGCCCATTCGGATAGTGTTGAAACCTTGTTTACTCTTGGTCGGGGAGCAGGGTTTCTATTTTTTTAATAGCGTCCTCTTTTGTTTCACTGTCTTTAATGATTGTTATTATCATTTTTAAGACCGTTTCAAATTGTTGATTTGTCATTCCTTTGCTCATTTTGTACTCCTTTCCGACACTTGCCGTCTTATTGTTGTTTGGGTTATCTCCCTCTCAACAATTATATTATACGCTAATTGTCGTATAATGTCAAGACTTTTTTACAACTTTTTTTGATAAAATCTAAAATTATTTTTTTGAAAGTTATACAATCGGATTTATAAAAACTTAATCGGTAGGTATCGGGTAGGTATCATATACACCATTTTACCCATATAATAAGCCAAAAATCGAGATTTCTGCGCCAAATAAAAAAAGAGAGCATTTGCTCTCTTTTTTTATTATCTGTTAATTATTTCTTTAATATACAGTTTTCTTTTATCACCCATACACAAACAAATATAAGGTTTCATCATAATATCACCTGAATTTTCATATTCAACGAAAACGTTGTTTTCATTACATGAAACCTTAAATTTTAGATGAACACATTTATTTTTCAGATAATCAAAACTAACGCCGTCATCAGTGAAGAATTCACTTTCAAATGTGCCCTCTTTTATCGGGTAAACAGTGAACAGCAAATTTTCATCACTGTTAAAACCGTAAGGCGAATCGTCTGTCGGAATAACCGAGCCGCTGCGGATAAAATACGGCATTTCATCAGTCGGCTTAATTTCAAGATTTACCGTCTGACCGCCTGAATAAAGTTTATCATCGAGATACCAATCATTACCTTTTGGCAGATAAGCAGACACCGTATTTATTCCCTCATCAAACGCAAAGGGAACATAAATATCCCGCCCTACCATCATTGAATCGGTGTAAGAATAAAGATTTCCATCATCATAATAGAGAAATGCAGGCGCATTCATCGGAATTTCATTCTGCACTGCATTATAAGCGCAGTTGTATAAATAAGGCAAAAGCCTTTTTCGCTGAGCAAACAAAGAACGTACTGACGGGATAATATCGGGATAACTCCACGGCATTGTTGCAGAGCCGTCACTGTTCCACGAATGAATTGTAAGCCTCGGCTCAAATATGCCGTGCTGAAGCCACCTCAGCAAAAGTTCGCGTGACGGCATATCGCCGCTGAAGCCGCCGAGATCGTGACCGTAAAAATACATTCCCGAAAGCGACAGCGTAAGCCCGATATTGTGACAATAACGCAAATCGGAAAATGCAGTTCTGTTATCGCCCGACCATGTCTGCGCAAAGCGCCTTACCCCGATTCCGCCGCTTCTTGTTGAAAGAAACGGTCGCAGGTTGGGATTTTTTGCAATCTGCGCCTGATAAGAGGCGCTGACCATAAGATATGTAAGAATCGGTCTTATACGGCTCGCCTTAATCTCTGAGCCGTTAAAGCCTGCCGCAAGTGCATCACAGTCTTTAATATCAAACTCGTTATTATCGTTCCACGTAGCGGTAATGCCGTAATCAAACAGTGTTTCGGTTACCCTGTTTTTCCAGAAATCAAAGGCATCTGCATTAGTAAAATCAAGATAACTGCCCAATCCGTCCCAGAACTCGGTTACAAACGGAATGCCGTCGGGATTTTTGATAAACAAGCCTTTATCGGCAATTTCGTTATACAATGGGTGATTATCAAGAAAAGCAGGCTTGATATTCGGTATAATTTCAATGCCCTTATCCGAAAAATCAGAAATAAATTTTTCAGGGTCGGGGAATTTTTCCTTATTCCAGTTAAAAACAAAACGCTGATTTCCGATTGAAGTATAGCCCGACGAAAGATAAAAACCGCCGCAGGATAAATCATACTCTTTTAATTTATCAATGAAATCATACATTTTTTCCTGTGATTTCGGAGCGTCCGTATAAGCCATTGTGCTTGCACAATAATTAAAACTCCACTTAGGCGGCAGTGGCTGCCTGCCGCAAAGTTTTGCAAACTGCTGCATAATTGAAAGTTTTGAGCCGAAAAACACATAATAAACAAGGCAGTTATCTTCTGTTTTGAAATACTTGTAGGGTTCATAATAATTATTAATTTCCCTGCCCAAATCAAAATACGATGTATCTGCCGTATCATAGAAAATGCCATAACTGCCAATGGAATTTTCGCATATATAAAACGGAATATGCTTGTAAAGCGGATCGCTTTCTTTGGCGTCATAACCCATACAGTCCGTCGTTTCGATTCTGAACGCTCTGCCCGCTTTATTCAGGTCGCCGCCCTTATCACCAAGGCCGAAAATTCTTTCACCTGCCATACGGGAAATATAATGATACATTTCTCTGCCGAATTCATTTTCAAAATTATAGGCAAGCGGTGCTCTGTCACTGAAAAGCAAAGCATCATTTTTATAATATTTTAAAAGAAAATTATGAAGATTAAGTTCAATTTTTATGCCGTCTGCCAAATTAAAATTGTAAACATCACCATTTGAATCACTTTCAGGTGAATACAAATCAAAACCATATGTGCTGAGTCTTTTTCGACCTGCCTGTGAAAAAACATTGTTCGGATTAACGGAAAAGGTTGGCAGCATATCAGCCTCATTTTTATAAATTGCAATACGCACGCAGGTATCGCTCACAAAATCAATGCGTGCAGTGTTATTATCGCAGGCAAATTCCAACGAACTGCCTGCATTTTTTATTAAAGAAAAATAATGATTAAACTTGCTCATTATCCCATTCCTTTGCTTGTAAAAGTGCTGTGAATATTTTTAACCGTATCCCATTTTGCCGTGCCTGTTTTTTCACAGAAATGCATGGGATTTTCATAACCCGCCTGCCATAAAGGCACAGCGTCGCAATTCGGATTGCCTGTTTTTACAAAAGCGCAAATTGCACCAGACAACTGATTTGAAATTTCATAATCAATATCTTCAAACGGACGCCAGTTAAAATCAAGCGTAGAAAAAGCATAAAGCAAATCGGATGAATGCCATGCGCCCTTGTCATCACCCGGAAGGCGGCGAGTAAAATTATAGATATAACAATAATTTTTATTGTGTTTTTCTGCAAATCTGCCCCATTTTTTATTTAATGCCTGCAAAACAATCGGCACCATATCAGTACAGGTTGAGCCGATAATATACGGCTTGTCGGGAATGGTTTCAATACTGAACTCGCCTTTTTTCAGAATTTTTCCGTCATAAACAGGCAAGGTATAAGGCATTGTAAGCGGTGATTTTTTACAGACGTCAAGCCAAGCATAATAAAGCGTTTTCGGCTCAATGCTTTTCAGATCGCTCATATCCGAAACGCCTGCATTTTCAATAATTTCATTCCAGAATGAAGCAGTTTTTTCAGGCGTTAAGGGTTTACAAATAAGCCTTTGAAGCCCCGAACCGCTGAGCATAATTGCACCTGAAATACAGTCTTTAACCATTGGATTTGACAGGTGAATATCCACGCTCATTGCACCTGCGCTCTGACCCATAATCGTGATTTTTTCGGGATTGCCGCCGAAAGCGGAAATATTATCCCTTACCCACTGAATTGCCGCAGTCTGGTCATAAAGCCCGAAATTGCCGCAGATACCGTTTTCATCGGTTAAATCGGGGTGGGAGCAAAATCCGAACGGTCCTAAACGATAATTTATCGAAACCATAATAATTCCGGTTTCGGCAAATTTTGCACCGCTGATATGCCCCTCATCTGCACTTCCGCCCGTAAAACTGCCGCCGTGAATATAGATAAGCACGGGGCAGTTTTCTGCATTTTCAGGCACATAAATATTGAGAAACAGGCAGTCCTCACTGTATGTAAAGGAAAGCCCCTTTCTGAATTCATTATGATAAAATGCGTTTACCACTGCATCATCATCAAAAGCACGGTGCTGATAAGCACAGGCACCGAATTCTGTTGCATCGTATACACCGTTCCAATACTTTATCTGCTTCGGATATTCAAAACGTTCAGCCGTGGCATATCTTATTCCGCGGAATTCCGAATACTTTTCTCTTTTTATTCCTTTAACCGCTCCGCACGGAGTTTCAAGTTCAATATAATCCAAAATGTCTCCTCCGATACTCAAAAATTATTCTTCGTTCTGACGTATTTTTTCAAGTTCAGTATGCATAACTGCAAGTTTCTTTTTATTAAGATTATAACCAAATGCCAGAAGAGCGGCAGTTACCGCAAGAACGATTGCAGGCACAAGAGTAGATATATCATAAAGTTTTCCTAACACATCATCAGGCAGTACCTGCGCGTTTGCAGATGCATCACTGCTGTAATTAATCAGTGCAAGCAGCGCATTAAGCCCAACGCCTGCCAAAGTCTGACCGACCTTTCTTGCAAAGGAAACGAAAGCATAACCCGTGCCCTCTTCACGGCGGTGTGTTCTGATTTCGTGATAATCAATAACATCCATAACAAGCGCCCATATTTCAAGCACAAGGAATGTCTGCCCAAGTCCCGAGAAGAAAATAAACACCAAAAATACGTACGGATTATCTGTTTTAATGAAAAACAGTATGAAATTAACAAGTGCGGCAAACGCCATACCGAAAGCGCAGAGTTCTTTTTTGCCAAATCTGTCAATCAGTTTATTCATAATCGGAATAAGAATTGCCATCGGCAGATATGTGCAGATTGTAACCATAGAGTATAGACCCGCACTGTGATAATAATCGGCAAAAAGATATGTATAGGTTGACTGATAATAAAACTGAAATGCAATAAGCAGCATAGAAACAAGACAAAGCATAACGAACGGTCTGTTCTTTAAAAGGTCTGCCGTTGTTTTGAAAACATTATAATTACTTTTCTGCTTTTTCGGCGGCGCAATGCGTTCTTTTGTAAGTTTATAATGGCCGAAGAATACCGCAATTGAAATAACAGCCAAAATCAGAACGCCGATTGTAAGTTTATTGCCGTCAAGCGTTTGAATCTTTGTACCGTCTGAACTGACTGTAGTAGTATAAACAATCATAGGAAGCAAAATTGTGCCCGGAAGTCCGCCAACGCCTGCGCCGATTGAGCGCCACATTGAAAGCGACGAACGCTCCTTTTCATCATCTGTAACAACAGATGCAAGCGAGCCGTAAGGAATATTAACTGCAGTATACATCATACCGTAAAGGATATAAGTAATATATGCAAAAAGCAGGTATTTTGCCTCGCTTAAATTCGGTATTACCGTAAACATAAGCACTGCCGATACTGCCAGAGGTATGGAAAACCAGAATATGTACGGTCTGAATTTGCCCTGCCGTGTCGGCTTTCTTGAATCAATAAATGCGCCCCAGATAGGGTCATTAATTGCATCCCACAGCCTTGCAACAAGAATCAGAACCATAATTTTTGCCGGGCTGATATGCAGCACATCTGTATAAAATTTATTCTGAAACGCACCTATGAGCGAAAAAGTGAGCAGTCCGCCCATATCACCCATCGCGTAACCGATTTTATCTTTAAACTTAATGCCGTGAGTCATACTTTTTTCTTTCATAAATTTACCTCTCAACTAATTTAAGAATATTTAAACCGGAATTATTACAAATTTTTACATCGCAGCAAAAAAATTATAATAGTTCCTTCTTCTGCTCGCAACTGCTATTATAAAAATTATAATTGAAATAAAAAGCAAATTCAACCTTCAGCCTATAATATTTATTATAATAATCCGAAATCAAATAAAGCATTTAAAATATTCTTTGATAAAGCCAATATTCATTTTATGGATATTAGGCATCATAATATTGAAATTCAGTTACAAAACTAGTATACTTTATTTATAATATAAAATCAAACGAGGTAAAAATTATGCTTGAAAAAATCAAAGAACTTCCAAAAGAAATTAAGGAACACTGGAAAACACCTGCCGAAGGCAAATATATTCCGTACAGGGAATTTGCGGCATACAGTTTCGGCGGAATAGGTGTAAACACAATCAACTCACTTTTCGGCTATGTGGCACTGAATGCCAACTGCCTGCTTATCGGCTCAGCGTATGGCATAAAGCCAACGCATCTCGCCTGGCTTAACATATTAATGGGTATCATCAATCTGATTAAAGCACCGTTTATCAGTATGATGATTGATAACACAAATTCAAAATACGGTAAATTCAGACCGTATCTTTTATATACAGGTGTACCGACTGCTGTTTTACTTTGCCTTATGGCATTTATACCCAATACGCTTAACTATACGGCAAAGGTAGCATTTATCGGCATTACATATGCATTTTTAATGGTTTTTCAGGCTCTTTATGCACAGGCATTTACAAGTCTTGCACAGGTACTTACGCCTAACGGTGAAGAAAGAACAGGACTTCTGTCAGTCAGTATGTTTATTTACAGCCTCGGTCCGTCAATCGTAAATATGCTTTTGCCTATACTTGCCGAACTGACAGGCGGTATGACTGATTTTAAAACATACCGAATTTTCTTCCCCATATTCTCAATATTCGGAATTGTGCTAAGCATCATAACCTTTAAGGGTACAGAAGAAAAAATTGTTGTATCCAAAGACTATGTTGCAAAAGTTAAATTCAGCGAAGGCATTAAGCAGGTTGCAAAAAACAAATACTTCTGGCTTATCAATATTCATTCCGTATTGAGCGGATTAAAGTACGGCATAGGCTCCATTCTGGGCTGGTACTGCATTTATCAGTTAAAAAGCAACGCAATGCTCGGTGTAATGAATACGGTTATCGGCACAGCCTCCGTTCCCCTTATGCTTCTTGCGCCGCTGCTCGCAAAGAAATTAGGCAAACGCAATGTTTTGATATGGACAAATCTTCTGCGTGCAGTCTTTTGCGCAATTATGATGTTTACAATGGATAACACAATTATTTTCTTTGTTTGTCTGTATCTGGCAACGCTTACCCTTGGCGGAGACAGTGTTATTACAACTTCAATGACAGCAGAAATTTTTGACTATCAGCAGTGGAAAACAGGTGTAAGACTTGAAGGCTTTATCACACAGCTCGGCGGTATGATTACAACACTGGCAGGTATGTTTACAGGTCTGATTATTCCCTATTTCTATGAGCATTACGGTCTTGGCGAGGATTATACCGTTTTGTATGATTCGGCAGTAAGAACACCTATTTTCAATATTTTAATTATAACAACAATCATCAGCTGCGTAATTTGCGTTATTCCTATCTTTTTCTATGATTTAAAAGAAAAAGATCATAAAAAAATAATCGAGGAACTCAAGAAGAGAGCCAATGCGAAAGAAAATGTATGAATTACACAGCGACCTATTCCGCCCAAGTCCGTTTGCAGCCTGGGCAAAGCCTAAGAAAAAAGATTTAAATATACTTCGTACAAAGCATTTAGGCGATAATAATGAAGTCATATGGCAAATAAAAAAAGACGGGGTAAATACTGCCGACCACATAGAAATGTCAGGCTTTTACGCCTCAGCCATTATCAGTTACGGAAATGACAAAAACGGCAGACTGCGTTTAATGAAACATCTTACCGTACCGACGCTTCGTATTCAACCAAACGCCACATCATCATCATTCAGCCATAATTTTAACGATGATAATTTTACCGTAACGGTAAACGATAAAAAAGCAATTGAATACCCTAACGAGATAAGCATTAAAGGCAATTTAAAAATCACTTCCTCGACTGATTTTGATACAGAAATCACAAGAGAATTTCTGCCTGCGGTAAATCAGCCTGCACTTATTGAAATAATTCATATTTTCAACAAGTCAAAAAGTGTTCGGAATTGCAAAATCACGGCACATAAATATTCAAAATCAACAAACGCTTTATGGTGCGTAGGAGAAAAAATTACTGCCGAAAGTTCCGTATTATTTGATGATAAATTCAAAAAATCAGAAAACCGCAGTCACGAATACACATTAAATCCGAACGAAAACTGCTGTTTTTATTGTGTCTATTATGCTTATCAGAATAAAGCCCCCGATTTTTCAATAGATGAAGAAATAATCGCGCGCAGAAATTTTATTAACGAAATCTTCGGTTCACTGAAACTTGAAACACCGATTAAAGAACTGAATGCACAGTTTTCACACTGTATTTTGAGAGGCAGTGAAAGTATTTTTAAAACAAAAAATGGCTTGATGCACGCCCCGGGCGGCGGTAATTATTATGCCGCTTTATGGACAAATGACCAGTGCAAATACGCAAATCCGTTTTTCCCGTTTTCAGGCTATCCGGCAGGAATAGAGCAAAGCATAAACTGCTATTCCCTTTATGAAAAATATATGGATAAATCCGATAAGCCGATGTGCGATAAGCGTGCGCTTGTTACAAGCATAGTTGCCGAGGGTGATGATTACTGGAACGGTGCAGGTGACCGAGGCGACGGTGAAATGTACGCTTACGGCATCTCAAGATTTCTGCTTGAAATGAGTGACATCAAACTGATTGAACGGTTTTGGGATAATCTTGTGTGGTGCCTTGATTTTGCCCTTTCAAGAAAAACAAAAGACGGAATCATTGCAAGTGATTCCGACGAACTTGAAAACCGTTTTGAATCCGGCAATGCCAATCTTTTTACCTCTTGCATTACATATGATGCGCTCGGCAACGCCGCAATACTTGCAGATATCACAGGCGATAATTTACATAAATCGGAATGGCTGAAAGAACAGAAAAATCTCAAAACTGCAATCGAAAACTACTTTAGTGCAAATGTTGAGGGCTTTGATACATACAGATATTATGACGGCAACACCGATTTGCGTTCGTGGATATGTATGCCGCTTACAGTAGAAATTTTTGACAGAGCAGAAGAAACAGTTAACGCTCTGTTTTCGGATAAACTTTATTATGACGGAATGATGCGTTCCACCTCAGCGCACGATACCACGTGGGACAGGTCATTATTATTTGCACTGCGCGGCACATTCCTTGCATCAAAAGCAGAAAAAGGAATGAAAGAAACAATCAATTACTGCAAAAACAGACTTTTGGGTTCACACAGTCCTTATCCTTATGAAGCATATCCCGAGGGGAACAGAGCACATCTTGCAGCAGAGAGTCTTTTGTTTGCAAGAGTGATAACAGAGGGACTCTTCGGTCTTCGTGCTACAGGGCTGAATAAACTGAGAATCAAACCTCAGTTATCGGAAAAATGCCCTGAAATGGCATTAAACAACATAAAACTGTTTTCAAAATGCTTTGATATAAAGGCTGATAAAAACGGTATTACCGTTATTTATGATGGCAGCAATTATCATACTGATTCACTGAACACGGTTTTCTGTTTTAACACCCATTCTTTTGTTAATGAAAATTCCAATAACTAAAAACAGAAAGCATGACATAATTTGAAATACAAATAAATCAATATTGCTGACATACATCTGCCTGTTACGCTTTTAAGTTCGTTTTAAGCACGAAAAAATCCCTCCCGATGTTTATTTTACATCAGAAGGGATTTTCTTATTAATATTTTTACAAGCAGATTTAACTCAATACCGTCAAAACACTAAATTAATCAACCTTAATTTCATGAACCCAGCCTTCAGGACCTTCAATTGTGCCCATCTGAATGCCTGTTAAGGTTTCGTAAAGTTTTTTAAGAACAGGACCCATTTCATCCATACCGCTCGGAAGGCAGATTTCTTCACCGTGGTCTACAATCTTGCCAACAGGGCTGATAACTGCAGCAGTGCCGCAAAGACCGCATTCGGCAAAGTCCTTGATTTCATCAAAGCGAACAGGTCTGTGTTCTACCTTCATACCGAGAAGTTCTTCGGCAACTATGCAAAGCGAACGCCTTGTAATTGAAGGCAGAATTGAATCCGATTTAGGAGTAACGATTGTGCCGTCTTTAGTTACAAACAGGAAGTTTGCGCCGCCTGTTTCCTCAACATAAGTTCTTGTTGCGGCATCAAGATACATATTTTCATCGTAACCCTGATTATGCGCATCTACAATTGCATAAAGGCTCATTGCATAGTTAAGACCTGCTTTAATATTGCCTGTACCGTGAGGTGCTGCACGGTCATAATCACAAACACGGATTGTAATCGGCTTTGCACCGCCCTTGAAATAAGGACCTACGGGTGTGCAGAAAATTCTGAACTGATATTCTTCAGCAGGCTTAACGCCGATAACTGAATTTGAGCCGAACATAAACGGGCGAAGATAAAGTGTTGCACCCGAACCGTATGGCGGTACCCACTCGGCATTTGCACGTACAACCTCTTCAACAGCCTCTACAAACTTATCTTCGGGATAAACTGGCATCTGAAGTCTTGCAGCAGACTGCGCAAGTCTTTCGGCATTGAGATCAGGGCGGAAGCAGACAATTCTGCCGTCTTTTGTTGTATATGCTTTAAGACCTTCAAAAACAGTCTGAGCATACTGCAAAACGCAGGCACATTCGCTCATTGTGATATTAGGATCATCTGTTAAAGCACCGTCGTCCCATTTGCCGTCTTTAAAATTTGATACAAATCTTTTATCTGTCGGCATATATCCGAAACCGAGATTCGACCAATCAATATTTTTCTTTTCCATATCCAAGACTTCCTTTAAAATGAATTTTACTGATTACAATTTTATCACTATTATTTTTCACTGTCAACCGTCTTATTGTGTAATAAAATAAGAAATTTTGATATATACTGTACATATTTAATTATAATTACTTGAAATAAACAAAAAAAAGTTTATAATGAAAACATAATCAGTAAAAAACGGAGGTATATATGATTACAATAACAGATTCAATTAAGTATATAGGTGCTGACGACAGAGATATTGACCTGTTTGAAAGCCAGTACATTGTGCCGAACGGTATTTCATACAATTCATATTTGATTTTAGATGAAAAAATCGCTGTTATGGACACTATTGACAAACGAAGAACAGATGAGTGGCTCGCCAATCTTGAAAGAGAACTTGGCGGCAGAACGCCTGACTATCTTGTAATCTCTCACTTAGAGCCTGACCACGCAGGCAGTATCGGATTAATTGCGGAAAAATATCCGAACATAACGCTTGTTGGCAACGCAAAAACATTTGCAATGCTGCCGCAGTTTTTTGAACTTGATGAAAACATTGCAAAACTTACCGTTAAAGAGGGCGACACACTTGAACTCGGCAGTCACACATTAACGTTTATTATGGCACCGATGGTGCACTGGCCTGAAGTTATGGTAGCATATGAAAGCAGTGAAAAGGTTTTATTCTCTGCTGACGGTTTCGGCAAATTCGGTGCGCTTGACTGCGATGAGGACTGGGCATGTGAGGCAAGACGCTATTACTTCAACATTGTGGGCAAATACGGTGCTCCCGTGCAGACGCTTCTCAAAAAAGCGGCAAAACTTGATATAGAAATCATCTGCCCGCTTCACGGTCCGATTCTTAAAGAAAATTTAGGCTATTACATCAATCTGTACGATATCTGGTCATCCTACAGAGTTGAAGCAGAGGGCGTTTTCGTTGCCTTTGCATCTATTCACGGCAACACGGCAGAGGCAGCAGAAAAAATGAAAGAAATTCTGCTTGCTAAAGGCTGTCCTAAAGTTGCAATGGCTGATTTATCAAGAGATGATGTTGCAGAATGTGTTGAAGACGCTTTCAAATACGGCAAAACTATACTGATGGCTGCAAGTTATGACGGCGGTGTGTTTGCACCTATGGAAACGTTCCTTCATCACCTTAAGAGCAAGGCTTTCCAGAACAGAAAGGTTGCTCTTGTTGAAAACGGCTCATGGGCGCCCTGCGCAAACAGAGCAATGAGTGCAGTACTTGAAACGATGAAAAACATTACAATCTGCGAAAACAAGGTTACAATCAAGTCTGTTATGAAAGAAAACGACATTGCTGCACTCGAGGCACTTGCCGACGAAATTCTTGCGGACTGATTATAATAAACTATTATTAAATAATAATTTTTAGGGGTAAAAATTATGAAAACAATGGCTAACACTTACACAAAAAAAGAACGTAATATGTACCTGACGGGTATGTTCGGGCAGAATATGCTTTACAACATAGTTTCAACAGGTTTATATTACTATTTTCAGAACGTTATCTGCCTGCCCGCTCTGGCACTCGGCTGGATTATGGCAATCGCAAGAGTGTGGGACGCAATCAACGACCCGATGATGGGCGCAATTGTTGACAAAACACACAGCAAATGGGGCAAATGCAGACCTTATTTGATTTTTTGTCCCGCGATTATCTGCCTTATAACCTGCCTTGCGTTTATAAACGGCAACTATGCCGCTGCAAAGTTGAACGGCAGCAGCGGCGCAATGGTTTTAATTGTAGGCTGGGCAGCAATTTCCTACATACTTTGGGGTATGGCGTACACAGTAGGCGACATTCCGCTGTGGGGCATCATTTCACGTATGAGTGAAGATGAAAAAGACAGATCCACATTGATTTCACTTTCAAGAATTATTGCGTCAATCGGCGCTGCAGTTGTGCTTGTTTCAATAGTAGCGGTTTCACAGGCGGCAAATACGGCTTTCGGTGATGACATCAATGCACAGAAGGGCTTTATAATCGTTGGCTTTGCAATGACAATTGTTGCATCACTGCTGTTTGAATGTGCAGGAATCGGCACAAAGGAAAGAGTACCGATTTCAGGCGAAACCATAACAATGAAAGAAAGTTTTGCATTGATGTGGAAATGCGTACCCTTCAGAAGACTTCTGATTTCGGGTATTCTTCGTGCCCCGCTTCAACTTTTAATGCTTGTTGCAATGACACTGCTTTCCTATTATTACTGCGACGGCGATTTAACAAAAGCATTTACCGACCCGCATAATCTTCTTATAGTTGTATTTATCGGCGGCGGACTGTTTATAGGTCAATTCCTTGCAATGGCAATCTGCCCTGCCCTCATCAAAAAATATGATGTTAAAAAGATTTACAATCTTTTCAGCGGTGTTTCGGCAATTCCTTTTGCACTTTTGTTTGTAGTATATCTTATCGCTCCAGCCGATTTATCAAAACTCGGCTGGGCAGCAGTTGACGGCGTACTGTTCTTCGGTGCAGGCGCAGGCTTCGGCGCAGTAAACGTTTGCCAGTCAGTTATGATTTCAGACTGTATCGACTATGAGGAATACCACAACGGCTACAGACCCGACGGCGTATTTTTCAGCGGTCAGAGTTTCATCACAAAATTTTCGGCAGGTGTTGCATCTATCATTTCCGCAATCGTTTACAATATGGTCGGATACAGTGATGTAAACATTGACGCTATGAACAAAGCAATCGCAAACGGTGCTAATTTTGCGACCGATTTTGCATCCTATTCAAAAGCAATGTGGTTTTTGATTTCCATTCCGCCTGCAATAGGTATGGCGCTTGCAGTTATTCCTACTCTCAAATATGAAATAGATAAGGAATCACACGAAAAAATGCTTGAAGTTCTTATCGAAAAACACAGACAGGCAGAAGATAAATAATTCATATTGATACAAAAAGGTCACCTTTAAAAGGCGACCTTTTTATTATATTTCTTTATAAATATCGCCAGGGTGAGGGTTATTCCCCTAATAGGGAAAATGTCTGCGTAGCAGACAAAAGGCTCTGCCGAATTGCAAATTCCCCGCCCTACGATTGTTTGTTTACTTCTAACGGGCGGATAATATCCGCCCCTACAGTAGGGTGCGGCGTCCGCGACGCACCGAAACATAATTTTCAAACCGATTCCTTTCATTCTTCGTTATTAACTTCAACCGGCTTGTCCATTGACTGAGCAAGTTCGGCGGCGGCTTTTTTTATTTCGGGCGAGAAATCGGCATAATACTTTAATGATTCGAGGATATACTGCTTTTTAAAATCTTCATCAGTGCAGAATGCACTTCTGAGATTATGCAGGCGGTCTGCCGTTTTAACAACGAAAGCAATTCTGTTTTTTCTTATTTTTGCCACATAATCTGCCATATTGCACGGTTTTGACTTTGTAAGCAGTTTCACTGCATTTAAAACATTTACATTTGATAAAGCGAGAATTTCACATTCCTTTGCATCCGTATCTTCAAGCAAATCGTGAAAAAGTGCCGTTACCTGATATTCAATTCCATAACCCCATTCTGCAACAATTTCGGCAACGGCGGCGGGGTGTGTAATATACTTTTCGCCGCCGATTCTGAACTGTCCCTCGTGTTTTTCTTCGGCAAACCTTAGCGCTTTTTTGAAATTCAATTCCGACATCAGTTTTCCTCACAAATTTTATTATACATTTTCATAAGGCTCATTGCCTGCTGCCCTGCCCTGCTGTCATTCAGAACAGAAAGATTAATAAATTCAACTATTTTTTCAAGCGGATAATTTTTATTCAGCAGTTCCGCACGGCAAATAAAACGAAGTCCTGCCGTTGACGGTATCATATCGGGCTGAAGTCCGTTAAGTTCCTGTTGTGCAAGCAAAACGGCAAGCAATTTATTTTCCGAAATCATCTCCTGCAAATCACCGATAGTTGTTTTACCAAGGAAATTCAACTGTTCAACATAACTCTGCGGGTCTATCCAACTGATGCGTGAACCCTGCTTTTCTGCAATTTCATTATTAAGAGAAATCATATTTGCGTTAAGTCTTACATATTCGCGCAATGAAACAATATCAATAAGAACATCATCAGCCTTATTATTTGCAATTTTCTCTTTGATTTCACGACTGTAATTATTAATATTTTTTTTGATTGCAACAAACTGGTCATCTGCAATTTCAAGCAGACCTGCCACACGCGAAAAATCTCTTGTAATACTTTTCGGCACGCCGAGTTCTGTTTTATAACCTAAATCATGATTAATAACCGCCCACGTATGCTGAAGAATTGTGCGCACCTGAATTTCAAATTTAAGCCCTATAAGCTCTTTCGGGTGATTTTGATTTTCGGGCAGAGATACAATGTAATGAAGTGACAGATAGCCGAACGAATCGGGATTGAGCACTGCCCTTTTATCTACAGAATTTTCAGTATCAACATCAAAAATACTTTGAATTAAAGATGCAGTTCTGTCCACATCGTCAGAGAAAAAGCAGATAATTCTTGTACCTAAAATATCGGTAATATCTGAAAGGCTATTATATTTATCGCCTTTGAGTTCAATTTTTCTTTGCAGGCTCTGCGGTTTCTTAACCCTGCTTTCAATCGCCATAACCTCAATGTCGGCATCGTGAACAGCCTTTTTCAAAAGAGCAGAAACATAAGCCTCAAGGTCTTTGTATTTCATACACTGTTCGTCATATTCTTCCATTATAATTTTACATTTCAAGTTCATTTTTACCACCATTTTGAGTATATCATATATTATGAATTAATTCAAATATATTATATTTCCATACAAAAAATGCAAAAACGGTGCGACGTAATCATCGCACCGTACAATTTCATTTATTACAAATACTTTTATGCCTCGGCGATGAGTTCAACCTCGCAGAGAACGCCTTTCGGCAAATCCTTTACTGCAACGCAGGAACGTGCAGGCTTTGAAGTGAAATATGTGCCGTAAACCTCGTTGAAGGCTGCAAAATCGTTGATATCGGCAAGAAAGCAAACTGTTTTAACCACCTTATCAAAGGATGATCCTGCCTCGGTGAGCACTGCCTTTAAGTTTTCGCAGACCTGCTTTGTCTGCTCCTCTATTGTTTTTGCATCAACATTTGAAGTTGCAGGATTGATAGCAATCTGACCGCTTGTAAAAATAAATCCGTTTGACTTAACTGCCTGACTATAAGGACCGATAGCGCTCGGCGCATTATTAGTTGAAATATATTCCATAACGTTCTCCTTAATCTGTATACTTAATAATTATTAATCGCAGACCTCAAAGCCTGCATCCTTAAGCGCATTTTTAATTGCAATAATATGCGCAAAATCCCTTGTTTCAACGCTTATTCTTAAATAGCAATCGGTGATATTCATATCAAGGTCGGTACTGTCATAATTAATGCTTGTAACATTTGCACCTGTTTTTGCAATAATGCCCGAAACGTCTGACAACTGACCCGGCTTATCCGAAAGAGCAATCGTAATGCTTGCCGTTCTGCCGCTCATTTTCAGACCTCTTTCAATAACTCTTGAAAGAATTGTAACGTCAATATTACCTCCCGAAACGAGACAGCAGACATTTTTACCCTCTATATCAGGAATCTTTCCTGTTAAAACGGCAGCCACGGGAACAGCGCCTGCACCCTCTGCGATAAGTTTATGCTGCTCAAGAAGCGTTAAAATTGCAAGCGCAATTTCATCATCGGTAACAGTAACAATACCGTCAACATATTTGCTGACAAGATCATATGTAAGATTGCCGGGAGTCTTAACTGCAATACCGTCGGCAATCGTCTGCACTTTATCAAGCGTTTCAATTTTGCCGTCTGCAATTGACTGCTCCATACTCGGTGCGCCCGCAGCCTGAACGCCGTAAACCTTGCAGTTTGGATTTATCTGCTTGATTGTATATGCAACGCCTGCAATAAGACCGCCGCCGCCGATCGGCACGATAACTGCATCTGCATTTGGCAACTGCTCCATAATTTCAAGACCGATTGTGCCCTGACCTGCAATAACATCAGGGTCATCAAACGGGTGAATAAAACTGTAACCTTTTTCATCACGCAGTTCGATAGCCTTGCTGTAAGCATCGTCATAAACGCCCTTAACCATACAAACCTCTGCCCCGTATTTTTTCGTTGCCTCAACCTTTGAAATCGGTGCACCCTCAGGCAGACAAATAAGGCTTTTAATTCCGCATTTTGTAGCGGCAAGCGCAACGCCCTGCGCATGGTTGCCTGCCGAACACGCAATAACGCCCTTTGCCTTTTCCTCATCAGGCAGTTGACTGATTTTATAATAAGAGCCTCGAACCTTGAACGAACCCGTAACCTGCAGATTTTCTGTTTTCAGATACACATTTGCATCTTTCCTGATATTGGGAGCGTAAATCATATCTGTTTCACGAATAACCTCTTTAAGCACCCGTGACGCATTATATACTCTGTCTAATGTGAGCATTTTTTCGCCTTCTTTTTGAATTTTTAGATATTTTAATACTATTATAATCATTTGTCAAATGTTACAGCGAATTTAACAAATTCTTATTATTGACTTTAAAGACAATATGTTATAAAATTATTATAATAATATGCATATATTCCGAGGAGGATTTAACATTGAATACAACTAAAAAGATTTTTTCAATTTTAATGGCTGTTGCTTTAATCTGTGCCGTATTTGCAGGCTGTTCAAAGCAGGAAGGCGGCGAAGCAGAAGAAATCACTGCAAAAACAATGCTCATTGCTTACACAGAGGAAAAAGCACCGTTCATTTTCACAAATGAAAACGGTGAACTTGACGGTTTTGACGTTAAACTTATAAAAGAAACCTTTGAGTCCTTTAAAGGCGAATATGAAAATTATAAATTTATTAAAGTGGACAGTGATTTCAGAATTGATGAAGATGTTTGCTATACAGATGAAAACGGGAATGAGTTCAACGCAGTAATTATGTGCGGCGGACTTCAGAAAAATATCGGCTCAAACAACGAGGATTACAGGTGGAGCACAAATCTTATCAAAAATGATGTAATAACCGTAGTTAAAAACAATTCCGAAATTGCCGATTACAACGGTCTTACAGGTATGCCTGCCGCAGTAGTTTCCGACTTTTCTCAGTCTGCGCTTGACAAAAATGACGCAATCAAAAGCAGACTCGCATCAACGGTTGCTTACAATGATACCGCCGAGGCATTCGGTGATCTTGAAAAAGGCATTGTAAATGCAATCATAATTGACAGTTTTACATATAATGTATACGTTAAGGAAAACAATATTGCTGACTATTACAAAGTATTAAACGGTGTGCTTGACACTGCCGAATACGGCTTCGGATTTTCCTCAAAAACCGATTATTCAGGAGGCTTCAACGAAGCGGTTAAAGAAATGCTTTCCGCAGATTACGGCGAAGGTGATACACTTACTCCGCTTATAACAGAATATTTCGGCTACGGCGAGGCATGCGCATTTACATTTGAAGAAGAAAGCAAGTAGTGTTAAAAAATTCGGCAGGGCGTATATATGCTCTGCCGAAAATTATATTGAGGTGCAAAATGAAAGCAAAAAAAATAATCAGTGCAGTTTTAACCATTGCAATTATAATAACGTCTTTAATTTGTGCAAACTTTTCTGCCGTTGCCGATAACGGAAACACAATAACGGTAAATGCACAGTTCAATCAGACCGAAGCACGCACAATTCTTAATATGATTAACGAATTCAGAACAAGTGATGATGCATGGTACTGGAATGATGATAATGAAACCATTACCGAATGCGAAAGCCTTAATGAACTGAAATATGATTACAGACTTGAAGAAATCGCAATGCAAAGAGCGGTTGAAATCGCAATAAAGTTTTCCCATACAAGACCAAACGGTAAAGACACTTGGTCTGCATACACGGAAAACGGCGTTAATTTAATCACTGCCGTAACCTGCGGCGAAAATATTGCATCGGGTCATATGACCGCAGGTGAAGTGCACAATGACTGGCGCGAGGATTTTGCCGATTATGAACATCAGGGGCACAGACGAAATCTGCTCAGCAGCAAATATAAAACGGTGGGCATCGGGCATGCGTACTATAACGGCACACATTTCTGGGTGGAGGAATTTGCCGGCAGTGAAATTGACACGGAATACAAAGCCCCGTTTGACGGCAGCAAAGATTACCGGATTTCCGTTTCAGACACACATACTCATATATATGAATGGATTTCCGATAACGGTGTAATTGTAAAAAAATGCACAGGCTGCGGAGATATAATTTCAAGACTTCCGTTTAAAGATTTATCAGATATAGATTATCGTCAATACAGCGATTATATCGAATATACATCTGTAAATAATCAGTTTATAACAGGCACAAATCCGCCTGAAAGAACTTTATTTTCGCCTACTGCGCCGATTACAAGGGCAATGTTTGTAACAATTCTTTATCGTATGGCAGGTGAGCCGTATAAAAATGCAAATCCTTATCCGTCAACACCGTTTACGGATATTACGGACACAAGCGTGTATTATTATGATGCTGCTTGCTGGGCGCTGAAAAACGGCATTACCACCGAAACAACATTCAAACCTTTTGACAATGTAAGCCGTGAGCAGACTGCATCATTCCTGTTCAGATATGCAAAGGATAACGGCAAACTCGGTGACAGTGCATATAAAAATGTAAATCTTGCGGATTATCCCGATTACAACAGTGTTCACGGCTGGGCAGTTGAGGCTATGCAATGGGCAAATTATAATGGTATGATAACAGGTACACAGCAGGGTTATATAAATCCGCAGGGCGCAACCCAGCGCATTCACGCAACAAAGATTTTGTACGGTTTCGGTAAGGTATGTAACATTGGTAATTTTTCATAAATAACCGTAGGGGAGGGTCTCTGTGCCCTCCCGTATAATTATAATAACGGGCAATTCGTGAATTGCCCCTACAAAATATAAATAACGATGTTATAAAAAACGGGTCGATGTGCTCATCGACCCGCATAATAATATGTTCATAAAATAATACTCTATACCCTATCGTTTAATCTGTCCTTTAGTACACGATAATGATTATCCGTTTCCGTTGCCTTGGAAACGGCTTTTTTTATATCAAGCAGGCATTCATACTGATACCACGGCGCTTCGGCGAGAATGATATCAAGCAATTCAGGGCAGATATCTTTACTTATAATATACTTTGTAATATGAAAATTTTCTCTGATACTTTTCGTAAGATACGCATCATAAAACATACTGTAATCAGTCAGCAGCATAAACACGCCCTGCTGAAACTTGATCAAGTCATTTGTAGGGATATCTATAAACTTTGCCGTCGGCGAGGTTGCCTTTGACCTTGCCTCCATAGCCTCAATAGATTCTTTAACAGACAATATGCCCATTCTGCTTTTCACAACATTTTCAGGCGAATTAATCATTGTTACCTTGTAATCGTGCAGCCAGCACTCTGCCGTAACAATATCATCTGTATAATGCTCTTTATCGTCAATTTCAACGGTGTAAATAACAATATCATCTGTAAAAACATCACGGTTTTTAAGCGCAAAAGACATTGCAACGAAAAGTGATTTTGTAAAGTCTATAAAAGGTGACATATCAAGATAATGCTGCGAAAACGAACAGATTTCAAACATTCTGTACTTAGACGCCGTGCCGAAAATATATCTGTAAAAATCAAGATAAGCGCCCTTTTCTCTGTAAAAATTCAGAAGATACTCATAATCGATATTAACGATAACCTCACCGTTTTTGAAAATCTCGTCACTGTGCCTTAAAAGCGTAGGCGTAAGCGTTCTTTTAGGACTGTTAATACGCTCTCCCCGATAAAAAATATTGCCCTCATTTTTATAAAACGGTTCTTTAAGACTGCGATTGAATTCATCAACAGTTGCTATTCGTTTTTCATTTATTCTGAAATTGAAATCAAGTTCGTGCTCAAGCACTTTTTCAAGTGAATTAAGAGTTGTTAATTTATTTGCCATAATACCACCCCATACAATATATTTTAATATAAATACCTGCCAATTTCAATTAATATATTGATTTTGGCTTGACAAAATGTTATCATAATCAATAAATATTACAAATATATAAGGATTGAAAATATGAGAGGAATTAAAACAACAAAATCTCGAATCAGAAAACAAATTTTTACAGAGGTTGCACGCCTTGCTTATGAAGGCTGGGACCCTAACAAATTTGAAAATCTGCCCTACAAAATCATACCGGGTGAGATTGCGCAGTACCGTGAAAGCGTTTTCCTTGAAAGAGCGGTAGTAGGCGAAAGGCTGCGTGCCGCCATGGGACTTTCACTTCGTAAATTTGATGACTTTTCATCTATCTGTGACGGCATTGACGAAAGCCTGATTGATGAAAAATATTACGAGGCTCCGCTGATTGATATTATAAAATTTGCCTGCAACAAATGCCCGGAAAACAGAGTATTTGTTACAGACGCCTGCCAGAACTGCTTTGAACACCCATGTGTTGAGGTGTGCCCTAAAGGCGCAGTTTCAATCGTCAACGGCAAATCACACATTGACGAGGACAAATGCATAAAATGCGGAATGTGCATTAAAGCCTGCTCGTACAAAGCAATTGTAAAGCAGGAACGCCCGTGTGCAAAGGTTTGCGGTATGAATGCCATTTCCTCTGACGAATTCGGCAGGGCTGAAATCGACCACGATAAATGCGTATCGTGCGGAATGTGCCTTGTAAACTGCCCGTTTGCCGCTATTATTGACAAGAGTCAGATTTTCCAGACGATTACAGCACTGAAAAGCGACACGCCTGTTTACGCCGCTATTGCGCCTGCATTTGCAGGTCAGTTCGGCAATGTAACATCGGGTCAGATAAGAACTGCCGTAAAAGAACTCGGCTTTGAAGATATTGTTGAAGTTGCAGTAGGTGCAGACCTGTGCACGATTCAGGAGGCTAACGATTTTATTGAAGAAGTGCCTGCAAAGCAGCCGTTTATGGCAACCTCCTGCTGCCCTGCATGGTCTGTTATGGCTAAAAAATTATTTCCTGAATTTGCGCCTTATATTTCAATGGCGCTTACACCTATGGTACTTACAGGCAGACTTATCAAAAAACAGCACCCGAACTGCAAGGTTGTTTTCATAGGACCGTGTGCAGCAAAAAAATTAGAGGCGAGCCGCAGAACAATCCGCAGTGATGTTGATTTTGTGCTTACCTTTGAGGAATTCAGCGCTATTCTTGATGCCAAAGAAATTAACATTTCAAAATGCGAAGAAGACGAAAGTTTTTATGAGGCAAGCGGCGACGGCAACGGATTTGCCGTAAGCGGCGGCGTTGCAAAAGCAGTGGAAAATGCAATCAAAGAAATTGCGCCCGAACGTGAAGTGCTCACAATGCGTGCAGAGGGACTGCCTGACTGTAAAAAAATGCTTCAAATGGCAAAGGCAGGGAAATTGAACGGCTATCTTCTTGAGGGTATGGCGTGCCCCGGCGGCTGTGTGGCAGGTGCAGGAACTATTGCACCGTCTAATAAAACCACTGCAGCAGTAAACAAAATGGCATCTGCAAGCGAAGAAAAAAGTGTTTTAAAATCAAAATACAAAGATCTTCTGTCTGAACTTGAAAAATAAACGTCTTTAATTAATTTACAATTATCAACAAATTGTAAAGAATTTGATAAATTGTTGCCTTTTTCCATATTTTATGTTACCATATTTTTAAACAATATTAAGGATTTGTACAGGTGACTATTATGGCTAAAGCAACGAAAAGTTTAATTCTTGCAAAATTTACCGAATTATTAAGGGAAACCGATCTTGACAAAATTACAGTTACAACACTCGTAGCGGAATGTGAAATAAGCAGGCAGACCTTTTACTACCACTTTGCAGATATTGAGGCTTTGATTAACTGGAGCATAAAAGAAAAAACTGCCGAATGCCTGAGGCAGGCAAAGGCTGCATCAAATGTTAAAGATGCAACAGTTATTTATCTCAGTTATATTGAAGCAAACAGGTTTTTTATTGAAAAATATTTAAAATCATCACTCAGTGCTTTTTCAATCAAATTATTCAGAAACTGCACAATGGAATTCATCATTGCGTTTTACCCGAAAATTGTTAAATCAAACCATCTTTCTGCCGAAGATACAAAATTTGCTATTGAATTCATATCAAATGCAATTGTCGGTGTTATAATTTCATCGGTTATGGAAAACAGAAAAATTGATATTGAAAATTTTGCAGACAGAATGAACAGAACAATTTTTGAAAAATTCATTTAACAAAAATGCCCGATAAAGCGGGCATTTTTAATTCATAAACCGAATAAATATATATTACTTACATACAGGAGCAGATTATGGTTTACAACAATATACTTGATGCAATCGGTCACACACCGATGATAAGACTCAACAAACTCACAAGCCCTGACGATGCACAGATTCTTGTAAAATACGAGGGAGTAAACATCGGCGGTTCAATCAAAACGAGAACGGCTTACAATATGCTTAAATGTGCAGAAGAAAAGGGCATAATCAAAGAGGATACCATTATTGTTGAGCCCACAAGCGGCAATCAGGGTATCGGCATTGCCCTTGTCGGCGCAGTAAAGGGATACAATGTTAAAATTATTATGCCCGACTCCGTATCTGAGGAAAGGCGCAAACTTGTGCAGAATTACGGCGCTGAGGTTATATTAATTCACGACGACGGCGATATTGGAAAATGCATTGCAGAATGTATGTCTACAGCCGAAAGAATGGCAAAAGAAGACCCACGTGTTTATATTCCCGGTCAGTTTGAAAATCCTGACAATCCGAAAGCACACATTTACCACACTGCCACTGAAATTCTTGAGCAGGTCGGCGGTGATATTGACGGCTTTTGCAGCGGAGTCGGCACAGGCGGCACAATCAGCGGTATCGGCGAGGTACTCAAAAGGCAGAATCCCGCTATCACAATATGGGCAGTTGAGCCGGCAAATGCGGCTATATTAAGCGGCGGTTCAATCGGCACTCATTTACAGATGGGCATTGGCGATGGACTTATTCCCGAAAATCTGAACACAAGAATTTACGACAATATCTGCGTAATTTCAGATGAAGAGGCCATTGCAACGGCAAAGCGCCTTGCGTGTGAAGAAGGCATTATGTGCGGCATTTCAAGCGGTTCAAACGTTGCGGCGGCAATCAAACTTGCAAAAAGACTCGGCAAGGGCAAAACAGTTGTAACCGTTCTTCCCGACACGGGCGAACGATATTTCAGCACAGTCTTATTTGATTAAAACAGTTCAATTTAAAGAGTGGTTTTAAACCGCTCTTTTTTTATCGGCATATTGACAAAAAGTATATATTGTGATATTCTTATACATAGATAATATATGTATAGACATTCTATGTATTAGAGGGAAGTGCTTATGAAATACAGTAAAGAACTTACGGCAGGCACCACGCCGATGCTTGTGCTTTCCGTTATGGAAAAAGAAGATATGTACGGCTACAAAATAATAAAAGAACTTGAAATGCGCAGTGAGCAGGCGTTCTGCCTTAAAGAGGGCACGCTCTACCCCATTCTGCACTCACTTGAAAAAGAAAAACTGCTTGAAAGTTACTGGGAGACTGCTGACGGCAGAAAAAGAAAATACTATCACATCACTAAAAAAGGCTTAAAACAACTTGAAGTAAAAAAAGAAGAGTTCAAAGAATACAGCATTTCAGTAAAAAAGGTATTAAATTTCGCATGAGTATTAACACAGAAGAATTTTTAAAAACCGCCACTGCCAAAATTTATAATTTTAATCAGAAGCAGAAAATCAAAGCCGAACTCACCGACCATATTAAAACCAAAAAGGAATTTTTTATGGAAATCGGCTACAATGAAGCAGCATCTGAGGAAAAAGCGATTACCGAAATGGGCGACGCCGAGGAAATCAGCAACGACCTTTCAAAACTTTATAACAGTTTTTACAATCCTGCACCTGTTATAATTCTGTACTGCATATGGTTTGGACTGCTCGGCGTATTATATTTAATTTTCAATAATTATATTTTCAATGACCTTGGCACAACTGCTTTATGTGCAGGCGCAATTACTTTTTCAACTGCCTTGTTGTGCATTTATTCGGCGATTTCGGTATTAAAGAAAAGAAAGCAGTTAATAATCGGAAACATAATCGGCAGTATTGCAAACGCAGTATTCAATCTGTTTTGCATAGCAAGCATAAATAAAAATATCGGCACGGATATATCGTTGTTCAATGCTCAGATTTTCGGAGATTTTGCTCCCGATTCACAAAATACAAAATACAGTATCTTTGTGCTTATTTCTGCGATAATCATTTTACTGTTTTCAATTGTATCACAAATCCCGATATACGCAGCACTTAATAAAACGGCAAATTGCGAAAACACAATAAAAACGAACAAAGCATTAAAGACTTTCAAAAATGTCAGCATTATATCAGCAATAATTTTTATAATTATCACTTCAATATTTACGGCAAGGTTTTTTGCGTGCAGGGAAAATATAAAAAATCAATGTTCTGAAAATTTTAAACTCGCACTTGAAATTGCCGAAAACTGCAATAATCTCGGTGAAGTATCGGAATTTCTTTCTGAAAACAATTATAAATTTAAAGAAATCAATGGCAGTGAGGGTTATACCTTTGAAAACTCAATCAGCAAAATTTCAGTTACATTAAATAATGGCGACGCCGAAAAAGAAGAAAAGCACGGACTTGAAAGGCTTGCCGCTATTTTTGAAAACACTATAAAATCAAAATATCCTGAAAGTTATGAGCAGAAAAACGATTATTATATTCAGTTTTCATTGACAAATCTTGCAAAATATAAAAACGGCTCAGATTCCGTTTCCTTGTCGCTGCTGAAAACTCCTGAAAAAGAATTGGACATATTATATAATTTTGAAGCCAACGAAAACCATTCAAGCGAAGAAATTATTAAAGCCGTAACAAACACCTGCCCCACATCATTATTCATTCTGCCTTCAAAGGATAAATCAAGACTTGACAGCGAAATTAATCTTACATATTCAACGGGCTACGGTGATAATTCATATAACACGGACTACAACTTCAAAATCAAATCCGAAAAGAAAGAAAAAATAGAAAAACAAAAAGAAAGCATCATTAAAATTTTAACTGATTCTCCTGATATATCAAAAGAGGCGCTTGCAAACGCAACAGGTGCAGAAATAATCAATCCCAAATATTCAGTTGATGAAATTCTGCAAAGTATGAGAATGGTGCAGGAAGCAATGAAAGACAACGAAGATTATAAATCACTTATGGAAGAAATGGAGGAAAATGATTACGATTTAAATAAAATCTCCGATATTTATTATGATTCAATGTGCACCTATGAAATTTCAGATGATTTGAGTTTCAAAATGCTGAGAATAACTGAAAATAACGAAACATCCATCTTTATTTCTTTTGATTCAAAAACGAATATAGATTTTGTCGGTGCCGACATAATCGGCAAAAAAGAAGAAGACAGCAGATATAACGCATCATATTACGGCAATTTCAGAAAAATCCACATATATGAAACAGGTTATTGCAGTATGAAAGGTTACGCTTATTCAGATTTTAAAAATGTTCCGTATTACACAAAATCAGGCAGCAGATACAGATTTGTTATCGAAACAGATGAAAACGGCAATGAACTGTATTATCTGAAAAATATATATGGTGACAAGCACGAAGCATATGACTGCTACACCGATAAAGACGGATATCTTGTATTCGATGATGAGCACAAATTCAGATCAAAAGTAAGCCCAAGTGATTTAGAACTCACTGAATATACCGACGGCAAAAACAATATCTATATAAAAGCGCTTGAAACAAACTGGGATACAAACGGTACTCTTTTGGATTACCACATATACTATAAACGCTGACAAAAAAACCCGAGAGCACACACTCTCGGGTTTTTAATTATACTTTCCATATCAACTGATTGTCTTTGAATTCGGATGAAATTTCGCCCTTATCTTTAAGATAAGAAAGATAGGAGCGCACCGTACTGCCGACGAGGACATACTGCTCAAAATTCATCACAAGATTATACTTATCAAACAACTTTTTCAGCAGTGCTTCAAAGCACATCGGCTCACTGAGAAATTCTTTAATCTGACTGATAATTTCAAAAACCTTTGCCCTGTTATACTGCACAAGTTCCTTAACATCGCCGCTCGCATCAGCATGAGCAGGCACAAACATATCAGCCTCAAGCGCTTCAACCTTATCAAGCGTTTTAAGATATTCATCAACATCATAAATAAACGAAATGCCGTACTTATCAAGCGTCATTTTGCTGCTGATACAATCCGCCAGAAAAACAGTATTATCAGGTGTACGAACACCAATCATATCAAAGAAGTGACCTTTAAGGTCGATAACTTCAAGTTCGGCAGGAAAATCGGGGTCGGTCAGTTCAACTGTATCACTTTCCTTTGCCATAAGGAATTTGTGGCGCAGATCCTTGCACGGAAAACCGCCGTATAATAATGACGGCTCAAGAACGGGATATTGCGTAAAAGCGCCCTCAATTTTATTTGCAAAAATCCTACAGCCGGTCTGCTGCTGCAAATATGCATTGCCGCCGATATGGTCGGCATTTGAATGCGTGTTTATAATTCCTTTGAGCACCCAGCCCTGCTCGTCAAGTATTTTGCGTACCTTTCTGCCGGCGTCCTTATCATTTCCGCTGTCAATCAGATAAATGTCTGTTTCATTTGCCTTGTAAATACCGATTTTCGCAGGGCAGTTAATATAATAACTCTGCTCCCCCACCTGATTCAGTTCGTACATAATACCACCTCGCGAGAATATTATATCACACATAAAAATGTATGTAAACTTAACCATTATTCTTTCTGTAGAAATAAGGACCAAGGCACATTTTTTCCTCGTGTGTTCTTGAATACACCCACGAAAAATCATCTGCCGTTATAACAAAATCACACCAACCAACAGAATTTTTACATAAATTACGCAAATCACTATCCGTCAACCTGCCGGCATTTTTAAATTCAACGGCAAAATTATTTTCAGAATTAAAAACAATTGTGCAATTATTCTTTTTTAATTTTTCAAATTTTTCTATGGCATTATCCTCACTGTCAAGAAATTCATAACTGAAAATATGCCAAAGATAAACTTCATGATTTCTGCTTGAAATGCACACATTATACGCTTCATCACGAACAGATTTGCCGACATTTGCAGGCAAAATTTTATCAATCCACTGTTCTTTGTATGACAAAACATCTTTATCATATAAAATTTTATAACTGAGTCCATATTTTACTTTCAGTTTTTTCAACTCGGTTTTCAAATTTTTCTCGCTCATTCTGTACTCCTTTACCAATGCTTTCTGTCTTGAAACATAATCACGAAATTCCGTAAAGCGCCATTTTAAAAGTGAAACAAATTTGGGTTCTTTCCTGCATTCACCTTTTTCATTCAGCAGCCATGGAATATTAAACACACTAAAATAAACGAAAATCAATTTTTTTGATTCATATGACTCATAATTAGTTTTTTCTGGACTTACAATATAAGAATAAAAATGTTTCCAATCCGTTTCAAAATCAATATCTTCTTCATTAATTCCGTTTTAAAATGCATTATCGCAAATAGCACAGTCATGATTTGTATAAGCCAAAAACTCACCTATTACATATGTACAAAAAAATCCGTCCCATTTATTATCATGCACATATGAATCAGTCAGTTCAAGCGAAGAAATATCAAAAGGCAAAAAATCAAAATATGCCTTTTCTGCCTTTGTCATAATTCTTCTGGTATATTCAATCAGATTTATGTATTCAGGCTTTATTTCGCTCTTATTCCGGGCAAGATATTTTTTCGTAGCTTCTTCATCAATATCAATTTTATAACCGTCGTATTCAAATATTGCCATAATTATCCTCCCGTATTTTTCATCACATTGCCTTAAAATTATATACAGGTCTGATTTGATTTAAAATTTCTGCGGTCGGTGCTATCTGTTCAACGATTTCATCTTTATTTTTATACGCCATTGGCGATTCGTCAATCGTTTCTTCTGCAACGCAGGTTGAAAATATACCTGCCATTTCTTTTTTATATTCCTCAACAGAGAGCAAATCCCTTGCCGTACCTCTGCTCATAAGTCTGCCTGCACCGTGAGGAGCAGAGCAGTTCCAGTCCTCATTGCCTTTTCCGATACAAATCAAACTGCCGTCACGCATATTAATCGGAATCAGCAGCATCTCACCTTTCTGTGCAGAAACTGCGCCTTTGCGCACAATATTATTTTCAAGGTCAATATAATTATGAATAGTTTCAAACGATTCATAATCATCAACACCTTTTCCGAAATAGTTTGTAAGTATCAAATCCGCAATCCATTTTCTGTTGAGCACTGCAAACTCCTGGCATACTGCCATATCATCAAGATACATCTGCCTGTACTCCCCTGTCAAATAACAAAGTTCTTTTGGAATATCGGTTGTTTTTGCCTTAAATTGCGACTTCAGTTTTTTTAATGCAGACTGAATTTCAGTTCGCCTGCCTGCTGACTTATAATCATCAATCAACTGCTTTTGTGCTTCAAAAAGTTTATCTTTTCCGCAAAGGATATCATATGCCAGATTCTGATAATAATCTGCAACCTGCTTACCGAGATTTCTAGAGCCCGTATGAATAACAAGATATTTACAGCCGTTATCATCAGCATCAACCTCAATAAAATGATTACCCCCGCCAAGCGTGCCTATAGAGCGTTCTATACGCTTTGTATCACTGAGCGAGCGATAGCAATGCATCTGCTGAAGTTTCGGGTATCTCACTACCCTGCCCTCCTGAACGGATTTTCCGGACGGCACATACTTTCTTACCACATTATCAAATCTTTCAAAATCAATGTCAATATTCCCAAGTTTAACGCAAAGCATTCCGCAGCCGATATCTACACCTACAATGTTCGGAATTACCATATCGCCGAGGTTTGCGGTAAAACCTATAACACAGCCTGCACCGGCATGAACATCGGGCATAATTCTTATTTTTGCTCCCTTTGTAAATTCCTGTGAACAAAGAAGTTCTATCTGTTCAATTGCAGATTCTTCAACAGTTTTTGCATAAACCAAAGCATCTGCAAATTTTCCATTTATACAAATCAATATAATCACCCTTTCTGTAAAATATAATTAATAATTTTTAGTATGCTTTTAAATTAGTTCTGCCGTGATTACATAATAACAAATATTGGTAAATTAATCTTGGAAAAAAAGTTGCGAAGTCATTTTCAGACTCCGCAAATCTGCTGTTTATCTATTCTGCTTTTCAACTGTCTGATAAAACTGTCAGGTGAAACAATCTTAATCATAGGACCAAATGATAAAATTCTTATCAGTATTTCAGTTTCATCTGATTTATCATATTTTAAAGTTATTTGATAATGCATATCATCAATCTTCACTGCCTCTTTTTCAAGGTGAGAAAAATTAAGCATTACCCTTTCAAGTGCATTTCTTTCATCAGTCAGATTTAAAACGAGCATGCTTTTTTCCGCCTCATAACCATCCAAATCATCATTAATATCAAAATCGGTAATATGACAATCAGTAATTTTAGACAGATTAAGAGTAAACATTTTCTTATAGGCAACTGCTTTCAGCCTGAATTTATCATCTTTTGAAGAATATTCAAGTTTTGACGGCGAGCATATAAATTCCTTGTTTTTCCACTGCTTACCCGTATATTTCATCATCAGCCTTTTATTATGTTTCAAGGCGTATAAAATCGTTCTGAAATTATTTATATAATCAGGATTTTCAAAATCATCGCCGTCGGAATATCTGTCAAAATAAACAATACTTTTCTGATGATAAAGCGGCTCAATATCTTCAAGACCGTCAATCGACGGATTAAAAAGTTTAATTTTAGGGTCTTCAAGTAATGCTTTAAGCCACCTCTTCTGGAGCATTGTAAGCGGCATAGACGGTTCATTTTTAATTGGTGTTTTCAAATCATCGGAAAGCAGTCGCCACTCGCCGTTTTTAATCAGTGCAGGAATATTAATTATACTTTCGCCAAATGCCTTATCAAGAATAATTCTGTTAATATCCTCTTCGCTCAGATTTCCGCAAACAGCCACTTTAATGATTTCGGCAGCGGTATTAAAATAACTGCTGTAAATTTCATTAAACAGCATCACTACCACCTCCATACATTTCTTTAAGTTTTTTCATATCAGAATAAAACGTATCGGCAACTCTCTTATTTGAACATTCAAGTTTTGTTATTCTTCCGATAAAAGTTCTTATCCAAGGCATCATTTCCATTGAATCATAAACATCAACCGTAAATTTATAATGATTTTTGTCAATTTCGGTTACAGTGCCGTTTCGTTTTTCTCTTTCAAGACGTTTAATAATATACTGCTCATTATCTCCGACAAACAATGTCATTTCAACATGCTCAAGCGCATAACTCCGCCCTATGGATACTCCCCACAAATTTTTTTCAAATCTTTCAGCCAGAGATAAATACCTGTTATATTCGGCATCACATTTTTCGGGTGAAATCTTTTTAATACTGTCAAGCCTGAAAAAAGAAATTCTTCTGAAGCCGTAATGATACACCATAAGATAGCGCCTGCCGCTCTGCGTGCTTATATATATTTTAAGCGGCAAAATTTCATGAATTGAAGTATCGCGGCTTTTCGGCGAATACACCTCTGCCTTAATAATCATATGACTGCCGATTGCATCAAAAAGTGCACATAACACTTCACTTTCAAGTGCATGCAGAATGTAATGGTGCTTAAATACAAACGGTGTGTAATCATCTACAAATTTATCAAGAATGAAAGAACCGACCACGCCGAGCGGATTTTCTTCGGAAAAGAATTCAACGGCATACCGCCATAAATCAAGATTTATATTATCGCTTTTCCTTGAAAAAACAAGTTCTTTTCCTCGTTTATTGCTTTCAATAATACCAATTTTCTCATATTCCTTCAATTTTTTACGCAGTGTTGACTCATCAGCCTGATAATCATCACTAAACGCAGAAGAATATTCAGCCATTTCATTGATTATTTCTCTTATTGACTTAAATTCTCTGCTGTGCAGAATATCAAGTATATAAAAATGCAGCATTATGTCATTTGCAGTAAAACTTTTCGCTTTAAAAGCATTATACAACGGATTATGCGAAATTTCCCTGCTGTCAACGGCAATAAATGTATTTCTGCCGCCTGAATCCTGATGGAATGACATATAATTCCCGAGCCAACTTTCAATACGCCTTCGCTCATTGTCATAACTGCGTAAACTTTTAGCGGTATATTCATTTCTGCTCTTGAATCCGTAAACATAAAATTGGCTCATATATTCACGGATTTTTGCAAAATTCTTAATCAATTCACTATATGCCATGTCCATTCTCCTCTCTTAATTCATTTTTATCACAATAAAATTATAATGTATAAAATCCAAACAATCAACAGAATTATTAAAATCACAATATTGTCAAAATTTTTCAATTGTAAAATTGAATACATTTCACAAACTATACTTGCAAGAGCAAGATTTGTTTTGTTAAAGACAAGGTGATTTTTACTTTTGCAATTCAATAGAAAAAGAGGTGTATTTTCAATGTCAACAGGTAAAAACGTAGTACCGGAGGCTAAAGAAGCTCTTAACAGATTTAAGATGGAAGCTGCTGCCGAGGTTGGTGTAAACCTCAAGCAGGGTTACAACGGTGACCTTACTTCTAAGCAGGCAGGCTCTGTAGGCGGCCAGATGGTAAAGAAAATGATTAAGGCTTACGAAGAATCTATGAAGTAAGCGATGATTGCTAAAGAGTAATCCAAGAGGCACGGCTTGCCGTGCTTTTACATAAAAAAGCAAATAACAAAAGGCACAGAGGAAATTCATACCCTGCGCCTTTTTCTTTAATTATATAAATTATTTAAAAAAACTTTTATAGTCAGGCATTGATTTTATAGACTGTGCACAGTTTTCACCGACAATAACGTGATCCACCAAATTAATTTGCACTGTTGCAAGTAAATTGCGCAGATTAAGTGTGAAATTCAAATCTGTACCCGAAGGGTCTGCCGAGCCGCTCGGATGGTTATGTGCAATAATTACAGACGCTGCATTATCGGAAATTACTGCTTCAATAATTCTTCTTGGATTCACATCGGCAGAACTTGCCGATCCCTCTGAAAGAAGATGTGTATTAATTATTCTGTTAAGATTATCAAGACTGACGACGGCTATTCTTTCATTCTTTTCACAGGAAAGAAGATTAATAAAAAATTCAAGCATATCATCATCTGAATCAAATCTTTTAACATTTTCATTTTTACTTCTGTTTGCCCGCAAATGAATATCTCTGACAAGACCGATTAAAACAGCCGTATTCATTCCTACGCCTTTAACCTTTTCCAAATCATGAGAATTGGCATTAAGCACATTATTAAGATTTCCGAAAGTATTTAAAAGACTTTTCGCAATCGGTTTAACATCACGCCTCGGAATAGAATAAGTTAACAGCAATTCCAGGAATTCATAATCATTTGTAAAATTATTTTTGTCATTAATATATTTTTGTTTTATTCGTTCTCTGTGTCCTTCTTTAAAATCTTCCATACAAAATTAACTCCGACATTTAATTCGATAATATTCTACAATATTTGGATTTTAAAGTAAAGAAAAACATATCAGAAAATCGATTAATGACTACTGTTCTTTGCCGATAGTAACAGTGCTCTGTCCGCGGTGGCGGATAAGATGCTGCGTTGTGAAAGAACCGTCATCTTTAATATTAATAAGAATTCCACCTCTGAACGGAACTACATAAATATTATGGTCATCTGAAAGACCGTATGTAAGACGAATACCATCTTTCATAACAGAAAAATTATTCATATGGTCGTGACCTGCAAAGCATCCTTTTGTTGAGCCGAGTTCCACCATTTTTTCAAACATCATATCATCGACTGCAGGTGTGCCGTCTTCATTCGGAAAAGTATAACCCCAGATACGGTTATCTGTACCTTTTGCCTCCTCGTATCCTGTCATATACTCTTTCATAGGAACATGGAAGAATGCGAGTGACGGAACGACCTTACTTTCATCGCCGTTTACCTCTTTGGCAATGGATTTAACGGTATTTTCATACCACTCTACCTGATTATCGTGAAAATGATCATAGCCTTCATTTTCCTCATCATAACTGTGAGAATCCATCATAATAAGAGAAGTTAAAACCTTACCGTTTTCATCTTTCACATTGTAATAATAATTGCCGAAACCGTCAACATTCTCATCGCCTGCCTCATAAATACAGTTCGGCAGTGTTTCAAGATAATTACTGAGCGTTTCCCTGTCTGCAATTTTTTCAGGGTCAATCACTTCATCGGGTTCATATCTGATATCCAGACCTTCGTGATTACCGAAAACAAATGCCCACGGAATGTTGAAATCCTCCATAAAAGAGCAGAAAGATTTAAATGCCGTATAATTCTCTTTTTCGCTTGTCAGATCGCCTGTAAGAATAATCATATCGGGATTTGTTGTTTCTACCATTTCAGTAACTGTTTTGTAAGCCTTGGCATCCTTTTTCTCATTATTCAGAATATGTACATCGGTTATCTGAAGAATACTGAATGCCGTATCCTCAGCCCTGACATATTTTTTATTTGCAAATGTTACAACCGATGCACAGCCGGCACCGATTACTGCAAGCGCAGTTACTATTGAAATAATTGCTTTCTGCCACTTTTTCATTCTGTTTTCTCCGTCTTAATATCTGACACTATGAAGTCAAACTGTTCGGGAACAATGACCTCATTATAATTCTCACCATACACTGTTTTTCTTATACTGCGATATAAAATATCAAGGAATTTGTCGCCCTCCCTAAAATCAAGGAGAACAAGCCCGCCGTTTCCTGTTAAAATTTCTTCCGCCTTCTTTGCATCTCCTGCTTTTAGGTAGGCCATAGAAAGATACATAAGAATTCTCGGATTCTGCTTTATATCCTCAGATAATTTATCAAAGCAGCCGATAACCGAAGAATATGCCTTTTGCTTTAAAAGCAATGCAAAAACGCTTTCTGCAAGCCAGTAACTGCCGCTGTTTATATCAATACATTTTTCAGCAAAATAAACAGAACGTTCATCGTCAAGTTGATACAGAATAAAACCATAAAGGTGATTGTTATATTCATTATTATCAAAAATCAGGCTCTGCGCACAATACTGCTTTGCTTTTTCAAATTCACGCCTGTCATAAGCAAGAAGCGCCAATTGATAAGCAATGTTCCAGTTGCAGATATTTCTGTTTTTCATAAGCAGATTTTCCATTTTACAGCCGTATGCAAATGACAGTCTTCCCATTAAAGTCTTATTTTCCGCAAGGTCAATCCACGGCTTAACCTCGTCATCTGCATAAAATGCAAGGTGCTCGGGCGCTTTGCCGCCGAGTGTTTTATTAAGATACCCAAAACCGCTGCCCGAAAGCACAACATCGCCTTTCTGCAGACTGATATCATTCAGAAAATCAGGCAGTTTTTCATCAAGAGCACTGCATCCGCCGAGTGAATGAATCTGCTCACGAACTGCATTAACAAGTTCATTATACGGCAGATTAACTTTACTTTCGGGAATATCGGCAAGTGTATAACATTCGCTGAAACTCCACACGCACTTCGGCGGCATCGGAATGCACTCATACTGTGTTTTGCCGAGCCCCGCTTGGATTTCAACGTAATCGCCTGCCTTATCGGTAAGCATTTTCTGCCAATGAGAAGAACCTTTTCTGTGACCCCACGAAAACAGTTTTCTGCCCTTTAGATTACTGCTTGAAAACTGAAGAAGTCCATAACCCTCACTGTCCACATTCGCAATAAATTTATCATCATTTTTGGCAATATCATAAAAATAATCAATTGTGTTCGGTATGTTTTCAGGGTATGAAACATCAATACCGTTATCAAACGGAATTTGCGATTTTTTAATGCCCATACCGTCTGAATTATTATAAGCACTGTCTGCCGGAACAACTACCCTGCCGCCCTTATACTCGGGAGTCGCCATATTGCTCCACCAGTACATCGGCACAACTTCACTGTTTTGATTTTCAATACGGACCGCAGTCATAAGTTTGTTTTCATCAAGCCAGAAATCAATCTGATAATATATCTCTCTTACTCTTTCAAACTCATAAAACCTTAAAACATCTTCGCCGTTTTTACCCTTAACAAAAGCACAGTACATCTGTGAACAGGTAAACGGAGAATGACCGATTATACCGCAGTTCCATTCAACACCGCCTGAAAACCAGGCATTGCGAATACTCAGATTGCGAAATCGAATAACATCATTTGTATAAAGAACATCACGCTGTTTTTTCTTATCATACAGTTTCCACAGTCTGCCGCCGAGCGTGGGCAGAAATTCTGCATAAAGATATTCATTTTCAAGAACTGCAACAGTAATTTCCTGCTCGGTTTCCTCGGCATATGAATTCTGCTGTGTGTAAGGGTAAGACGTTTCACGCCAGCCGTAATCAATAAACAGTCCCTCAAAATTATCTATATCAGATTTTGCCTTATGCGCATCTTTATCAAGCGAAAGATGCGGTACATCACTTACAGATGTTATGGAAGATACTTTATATACTTTCTTTTCAAGCCTTGGCATTTTCGCCCTCCTTTACGGTATAAATCCCTTTATCAAGGTCAATTGTAACGGCAGTGCCGTCTGAATATATTGCCCTCTGAACTCTTGTACCGCCGACAAATTCATGGCGCACCATCTGCTTATTATAAAGTTTTGCCTGTAACTGCATAAGCGGTTTTACAGTATCAATTTCCTTTCGGAGTGTCTCATCATCAAGCAGGTCAATATCAGCCGTTCTGTTGTCATTGCCCACAGGCTTCAATTCATCACCGAACGGATGAATATACGGCATACCTGCGTTAAGTGCGCAATAAAGATTGCCGTCATCACCCTTTGGAATTCCCCAGTTATTAAACCAGTTCCACGGTATCATAATACAGTCGTGGAAAACAAGATTTGCAAGCGGAATCGGAATTCCCACTGCCTCTCCGTTTTCCTGCGGTCTTAGCGTAAACGGACCGTGATGAACGAGCGCAATATTATTTAATAACTGCATTGCAGGCTCTTCCGACGACATAATATAGCCCTTGTCATTAAGATAATCAAAGCAGTCTGCACGGTGTTTAATGCTCTCTTCTCTTGTAACTTTATGCTTATCATGAAAGCATTCGTCACCTGAAACAACGGCAAAAACATCAAGATAGGCGCCCTGAACATCAATGCTATGTTCTTCAAGTTCACTGTATATTTTCTTAACAAAATCAAGCGCCTGTGATGCACAAAGAAAAGTATGCTCGCCGCCGTCCCATATTGAACAATAAGGGTGTGAGCCGTCAATTTTAGTTACCGCTTTATCCATATCAAAAACAGGTGAAGAATAGTAAAAATCCCTGTACTGATCGTGAAGAATGAAAATATAATCCAGTTCGCGGCAGGTATCGGCAAGATTTCTCATACCTTCCCAGCCGCCTGCCTCTTTGCACGGCGGCAATATATAAGGATGATTGTTATCATAACCCTGCTCTCCCCAGCCGTCGGTATGAATATAAAGTTTATCAACGCCCATGGATTTAATTTTTTTAATCTGCTCTGCCCTTTCTTCAAAAGTAGCATAAAGAATTTTATTTTCACCGTTTTTATCATAAAATTTGGATTCAGGCTGAACCTGCGAAAAAATCTTATGATGAAGAACAGGACAGCCGACAAGTTTTTTGATATTTTCGTTTTTGCTTATTTTTTCATCAAGTGTTACAAGAGCATGATTTTCATCAAGATATGCTCTGTAATCCTTTGCAACCGTGTTGTAATCCATATCATCGTGGAATATGAAACGCAGTTTTCTTTCATAGGAAAGTTTACCGAGCGAAGACATCCAGTGAACGGAATTTACAAACGATGCGTGCCTTCCGAAGGAGGAGAACATACACATATCATACGGCGTTTCGGAAATTGCCGTAAAGCCGTGACCGTCGCACACTCTGCCCCAAATAGGCATATAAGCGTCGCCCGTGTTGATTTTGCGAAGATAATACGCAAAGCCGAACGTGGAAAGGAAATTCGGCTTATAACCGTCGGGAAGTAAAAATCCCTGACGCATCGGGTCTACGTGATAAGAAACTTTGCCCTTTTTCTTTGAATTGAAAGGCGCAGGAAAATAAACCGCCTGAATGTCAAAGCCCGTTTCATTTTCTGCTTTTAATGAAAATTCAACAGTATCCATTCCAGTGATTTTTGCAGTCAAAACAAGCTCAAAATCAAGCACCTTGCCAAACGCAGTATAACCACCGAGCCTTGCAACAATTTTGGTATCATCATATTGAAAAGACCTTTTCAGTGCAGAATAAAGTCCGCGGTAAGTGCTGATATACTTATTACCGACCTTTTTTCTGATAATTATGTACGGCCTTCTGCCGTCACTAACCCACGAAAAGCCGTTGTGCTTAATCTCGTAGTCACCTGTAAGCTCATTGATTTTAAGTTTGATGTTGCTTTTTTTCATAATCCACCTCTTATAAAAATGATTTAAACAGTATCATTATTTTTTAACGTAACATTGCCGCAATTAACGCTTTTTAAAATTTTATCCGATAAAAATTTATTATCCGAAATCAAAATATTATCAGATGATTTTGCAGAAACGGCATAACCCTTATAGCTGTTGAAACGATTATTTATAATTTTTATATTTTTATGCACTGCACCGTTATGCTTTTTATTTTCGGGTTTAATCAGAACAGGCACAGCGCCGCAGTAATCAAATTGATTATTCTTTATTGTCACATCACGGCACATTCCGCTCTCATACCAGCTTTTTGCATCATCGGACAGCAATATTGTACTCATATAATTGCTTTTAAAATGATTATCTTCTACCAAAACCTTACCTCGTGTAGTCAGCAGCAATCCCCTTGTAATAATTCGGTTGAGAACGTTATTCTTAAAGAGCACATCAGGACAGGCGGAAATATCTTCAATAACATCACCTTTTACTGCGCCTTTTGCAGAATCAAGCGTAAGTTCAATTTCATATTCATTTAAAAGTTTCGTGCTTTCAATCACTGCACTGCCGTATTCAAGCAAGTCATCAGGCTTTATAAAAGCAATTTTATCACCTTTTCTTAATGGATTAAAGCCGTGTGACTGAGGGTGCATAAAGCGCACAGTAATTTTATTGCCGCTGATTTTATATAACGAATCCCGGTCAATTTCAAAATCAACATAAAACATTGTTTTGTTAACGACTTTAAGTTCGTGCATATCAGGATGAGCATGACGGATTTCAGCGTTTTTAACCGTTATATTTTTACAGTTTTCAACGGCAATATTAGTTACTTTGCCGTCAATAACGAAAACAGAATCACTGCCGTCAAAAATCAAATCATTAATACCGCCGAAATAAAAAGGTACTGCATTCAAATGCGGTTTTTCATCTGAAGAAAATTCTTTGTCACCGACAGTATTTGTAATGTAAAGCATATATTTACTGCATTTTTCACTGTCAATATAATATGTACCTTTTTCAAAAACGATTGTTTTTTCACCATTGGTTTTATTTGCTTTGTTAATCAATTCAATCAGTTGCAATGTTATGTCATTATTCGGCACAATGCCGTAATCAGATGCATTAAAAATTATCATACATTCTCCTAAAGCATATGTTTTACAGGTGTAATCTGCTCAAAATCATCAAATCCATAAAAGAATTTTGCATTTTTAAATAAGAATTTTTCTTTGTCACTTTCTGCAATTTCCGTCGATTTCAAAACAAAATCAAAACTCATTTTGTATGTAATTTCTACCATTGTGCGCGGGTAGTCACTGCCCCACATCAATTTGTCAAAGCCGCAGATCTGCGCCGCCTCATTGATTGCACGGACTGCAGACGGATAAGGATAAAACTCATCATTAAAAAGCCACGTTATACCGCCGCTTTCAATAAAAACGTTTTTATTTCGTGCAAGTTTAATCTGTTCACGCCATTTATCCCTTGTAACCATACCGAAATGACCGATTGCCATACGCAGATCAGGAAACTGCTGAATCATTTCCAAAAGAGATTCAGTCTGCAAATCACCGTCTGCCATATCAATTGAAACAAACATATCGTTTTTAGCGGCAGTTTCAAAAAGGTTATAATGCTGGGTTAAATCTTTTGTCTGCACTCTACCTGCACAGATTTTAATACCGTCAAATCCTGCCGTATGAAACAGTTTATGCTCCTCATAAAGGCTGCATATTTTAAGCCTTTTCGGGTATTTTTCTTTGGCGGAAAGAAGATAACTGTCCTGATTGCCGTCAATCTCCTCCTGCGTGATAACTGCACCGTTTACACCTGCATAATCCATATTGGATATAAGCATTTCGGCAGTATTTTCACCGCTTAGCATAAACGGAGGCATCATCTGCCGTATCTCTCCGCCGAAATTGCTTTTGCCGTTATCGAGTGCAAAAACAGGTCTTCCGTCAACAAAACCGTTCTGTTTTTTCCACAAATGCGTATGCGCATCAATAATCATAAAGTTACCCCGTCTTTAAATATGGCTATTTCACGATAACCGTTCTTTTCATTTTTCGTTTCACTGCCCTGTGCAATTTCTGTTATCAGAGCGAAAAGTTCATCGGCGGTACCGCTTTGAGCGTCAAAATCTATCCACTTCTTTTTATTTTCTGCAAGATGCGAATTAGTAGCGATTTTAATTGTAGGCACAGGCGCACCAAGCGGTGTTCCCCTGCCTGTTGTAAACAGTATCAGATGGCAGCCTGCCGCAGTAAGATTTGTTACTGCAACCATATCGTTGCCAGGGCCGTTTAAAAGATTTAGTCCTGTCGTATGTGCCGTATCGCCGTAATCGAGCACGGCGGTAACAGGCGCTGTTCCGCCTTTCTGCACACAGCCAAGTGATTTTTCCTCAAGCGTTGTTATACCGCCCTCTTTATTACCGGGTGACGGATTTTCGCTGACAGGCTGATTGTGAGATATAAAATAATTTTTGTAATTATTAATAAGATTTACCGTATCGTCAAAAACATTTTTGCTTACACATCGGTTCATCAGTATATGCTCTGCGCCGAACATTTCGGGCACTTCGGTCAGCACGGCAGTACCGCCCATTGAAACAATTTTATCCGTAATTCTGCCGACAAGAGGATTGGCGGTTATGCCCGAAAGCCCATCACTTCCGCCGCATTTCAATCCAATTGTAAGTTCTGAAACAGGCACGGCGGTACGAATATCCTTTTCAGCCTGCTGCTTTAATGCATTTATAATTTCAATACCCTGCCGGATTTCATCTTCGCACTGCTGAACATTCAGAAATTTCACACGGCTTTCATCATATTCACCGAGTACTTTTTTCAGTTCATTAATATTATTATTTTCACACCCAAGGCCGAGCACAAGCACACCGCCTGCATTCGGGTGTTTAATCAGATTGCATAAAACCTTTTGCGTAACAAGCAAATCATCGCCAAGTTGACTGCAGCCGTATGGATGAGTAAACGCAAATGCGCCCGTTTTTTGTGCAAGACTGTTTGCCACGCCGTTAATACAGCCGACTGTAGGAATAATCCATATATCATTGCGGATACCGATTTGCCCGTTTTTACGCTTATATGCCATAATTGAAAAAGGTTTTTCACTCACGAAATTCTGTTCATACGGCATATATGTGTACTCAAGTTCACCTGAAAGCGAGGTTTTCAGATTATAGGAATGAACGTGACTGCCTGCTGAAATATCTTCCGTAGCAGTGCCGATCGGATAGCCGTATTTAATAATTTCTCCGCCTTTTTTTATATCACAAACGGCGTATTTATGCCCGTTTTCAAGGCTTACACGCACATTATCGTCAGGGTGAATCAGCACATACTCCATTTAATTGCCTCCCTTATACCCTGACTGTGAATTACGTCAAGACTTTCATTAACCAAATCGATCATACTGCTCAAATCTTCGCCCCACAAATCTTTATTTGAGAGAATTAATAAAGTATCATTATTCTTAATAAAATCCACTGCCGATTTGTCGTCATTTATATCGTTGTTTCTATAGTATTCAATAAGACAGGCAAGTGAAAATACAAGCGGTTTCGGCATTCTGCCGTTTTTATCGGCAAAATCAATTATCGTAGGCAGAACTCTTGCTTTAAATTTGCTGACGGAATTGAGTGAAATTGACTGCCACATATGTCTTATATAAGGATTGGCAAAACGCTCAAGCACTGCATCTGCAAACTGCCTGTTTTCTTCGGTTTCACCGAGAGTCGGCAGAATATAATCAAAAAGGCAGTGATTGAGATATGTTTTCAGCAAATCGTCTTTAAGGCTGTCCCCAACTGTCTGAACGTCGCAGAGCATAGACGGAAATACAAGCGAAGTGTGAGAACCGTTTAAAATTCTGACTTTCATTTTTTTGAAAGGCTTTACATCATCAGTCCATATTACGTTAAAGCCTGCCTTTGCAAGCGGCAATTCATTTTCAAAATTGCCCTCAATTACCCAAAGATGATATGGCTCTGCCGTATCAAGCAGTTTATCTTCATAACCGATTTCACTGCAAAGCGCTTGTGCCTCATCTTTCGGATAGCCAGTAACAATTCTGTCTACGAGTGTGTTGCAGAAGGTATTTTCATCTGTTATCCAGTTTATAAAATCCTGCTCCAAATCCCATAATTTTGCATATTTCAGTACAAACTCTTTAAGTTTTGCACCGTTATCATCTATCAGTTCACAGGAAAGAATTACAAATCCATTCAATCCTGCCTGATATCTTTTATACAAAAACTGCGTAAGTTTGGCGGGAAATGATTTTGCAGGTCTGTCATCAAATTTATCGTCAGCCGAAAAGGCTATTCCCGCCTCGGTAGTGTTTGAAATGATGAATCTGAAATCGGGATTTTCTGCAAGTGCAAGATAGCCATTAAAATCACGATATGGATTTACTGCACGGCTGACTGCATAAATTTCTGTACGCTCGCAGATTTCAGCGCTATTTTCAATACCACGCAGATAAAGATTATATTTTCCGTTTTGTGAATTGATAATATCAACCTGCTTTGAATCCGTAGGTGATACGATTACAATTTTGCCGTCATAAATACCGATTTTATTTAATCTGTCAATAAAATAATCTGTAAATCCACGTAAAAAATTGCCTGTTCCGAACTGAATTACTGTTTCTTTCATTTTTTACTCCGCATCTGAAAATTTAATAAGCAGTTTAGCAAGTGAACCGTCATTATGTGCCAGTGAATCAAACGCTGCTGCGGCATTTTCAGCATCATAAATTCCGCTTATCATTTTAAGCGGGTTCACTTTTTCAGCCTTAACAAGGTCAATCAATTCCTCAAAATCTTTGGTAAATGCATTTCTGCTTCCGAAAATATTGAGTTCCTTTTTAAGGATTATCGAATGAACAAAAGTGGTTTCACGCTTGCCGTTGCCTATAAGAATAATATTAGCACCGTGAGCGGAATTGTCAATACAATTAAGGAATGTTTCGGGAGCGCCGCACGCCTCAACACAAACATCAAACCCGTTGCCGTCTGTAAACTTTTTACATTCATCATCAAGATTTTTTTCTTTAACGTTAATCACCAAATCTGCACCGTATTCCTCTGCAAGAACAAGACGGCTTTCGAGCATATCGGCAACCGCAACATTCGCACCAATTGCCTTCGCTTTAAGCAGTGCAAAAAGACCAATCGGACCTGCACCCATAATAAGCAGATTATCGCCCACATTAACCTTTGCACGCGAAAGAGCATGATTGCTGATGGAAAACGGCTCAATCAGGGCAAGCTGCTGAGCGGAAAGTCCTTTGCCGTCAATAATTTTTTCTATCGGCATAGTGATATATTCCTGAAAACTGCCGTCACGCTGAACACCCATCGTCTGATTATCCGTACAGGCATTAACAATTCCGCGTCGGCAGGAATAACATTCACCGCAGTTAAAATAGGGATTGCAGGTTACAATATCACCCTTTTTCAGTCCTCTGTCATTTTCGGGAATTTCAACAATCCGAGCCGAAAATTCGTGACCGGGAATTCTCGGATAAGTTGTAAAAGGCTGATTACCCGTAAAAGAAGCAACATCGGCGCCGCATATGCCGCAGTAGAGCACTTTTAAAAGTGCCTCGTTATCTTTTAAAACAGGCATTTCCCTGTCTATAAGTTTAATTTCAAAAGGTTTTGTAATTTCAATTGCCTTCATTTCATTTGTCCTCACTGATATAATTTTTATTCCATATCACTGCCGTTTTAAGCGGAGCGGATTTGCTGTAGATTTTATTTTCATAAGCAGAAACAGGGTCTGCAATAAATTCATCCTTGTCAATAAGTCTTACGAGTTCATCAAATTTACTGCCGCACAGAATTTCAATCGCATCCTGCATATGCTTTTGCGTGAAATTAATTGAGGCAAATATAACCTGATTTTTAAAACCGAACGGCATAGAATCAAACTGCACCTGCGGTCCGAGCGAAAAACTGTCATAAATACCGTTGCAGCCAAGAACGCCGTGTTCAAAAGCAATTCTGCTTTCAAAATCCGTACCTGAAGTGCCGACAAAAACGGTGGCATTACCATCAAGTTTTTCAATAATACACTCTGCAATTTCAGTATCGCTCTTATCTGCCGAAGACATATAATCTGCTTTCAGATTATCTTTTACAAATCGTGCTTTTTCGCATCTTGCATTACTCCTTGCAACAAACAGGATTTTTGCATTCTGATGATTTCTTCTTATCTGATCGCCTATAAAAAGTCCTGTCGTACCGAGTCCGAAAATAACGACTCTGTCAAAAGTACTGTCATAAGCCACTTTCATTGCAAGTTCTCTGCTGCAGTCATTTTTTGCCATTTCCACTCTGAAATTCTGCGCAATACCAATATCACACAAACGCTCATGCTGAAAAATTGCACAGGCATAAGGGTCTGAAAAAACAAGCCTTTTTGCAAGTGAGAGCGGCAGTTTTTCAAGTTTTTCATACTTTTCCGGCAAATGAAGGAGCATATCGGGATTAAAATAACCTTTATCACCGAATATACCGTCCGCTCCGTCACAGCCATACTCAAAATATGTTTCATCTTCCGTAAACCGTGTGGGGTCACAACTGTCGCCCCCGCGGATAAGCACAATGGCAAAACGATTTTCATCGGGTACCCAGACAACACCTTCATGACCGTTAATCAGCCTCGTTTCTCCTGCCGGGAATTTAGCATCAAGTGCACCCTCTCTGCCCATTTTCATAAGTTCAAAATCAGTGCCGCAGAAACCGCAGAAAACAGGCACAGCCTCTATACCCTCTTTTTCAGGCTGACTGCGAAGTCTTCTGCGCGGCGGATTGATTAAATTTATTTCGCCGTATCTTATCGGACGTTCTTTATCGTTTACAAAATAAGTAGCATTTGTTTTCAATTATCCAATCTTCCTTTAAAATTTTTCTATTTCAATATTAACATTATTGTCTTTATCAAGCGTTAAAACAGTTCCGCCGAGAAGGTCAAAATCAAAGTAGCAGTTATATGAACTCTTGGTAAAATAACCGAGTCTGATTCCCTTATACTCTGTTATAAAGTTATTATTGTGATCGTGACCGGCAAGCATCAGCGTTCCGCCGTTTTCAACAAATGTATCAAGAAAACCATCATTTACTTTTGCAACACAACTGCCCTCTTTGCGTTCGCCCATAATAAAGCCGTCCTCAAATTCAGCATATTCAGGCACACCAACGTGCATAAACGCCATATTAGGCACTGCATAACCTGCCGTTTCATTAATACCGTTCACTGCCCACTTGTACCATTCAATCTGATTCTCATTAACACCGCCGTCAGTAATCTGACCGTCAACAATACGGTACTGGCCGTCATCAATCATAAAGAGAGAATAAACAGGCTTGCCGTCTCTTGTTAAATTAAGAATATAGTTGCCCATACCGTTCATACCCTCAGGACCGCTTTTAAACAGGCAGTGCTCTGAGGCCTCATAAATCTCTGCAAGTTTCGCTTTATCTGCTCTGCCTTCATAATCGTGATTGCCGAATACAGGTGCCCACGGAATTTCAAACTTTTCCATAAAATCGCAGAACTGCTGTGTACAGATATCATTCCACTTTGTAAGAACGGTATCACCGCCCACAAGAATCAGATTTGGTTCTACTCTGTTAATCAGTTTCTTTAACTGAATTTCACTCATTCCGTCAAGAATAAAGTTAATACCGAGCCATGATGCAAATGTACCGTGATTGCGGATATGAATGTCGGTAAGGCAAAGAATTTTATAATCCTCTTCACCGACTTCGAGGCTTTGCGCATAATCAGGTGTATAAACATCGTCAGGCGACCATTCATCACAAACTGCGACACCTTTTTGAAAATCAAGTGCAACAGATGCAAAAACCGCATTGCAAATACACACAATCAGTACAAGCACAATGAAAATACTGATAATAACCTTTACAGGTTTTTTAGAAAAAAACTTTTTCATAAAAAATTCCCAATTTCAATTTAAAAATTTATATTATTTGACATTGTTATGGTTTAATTATATAATAAATTTAATTTCAGTGCTTGCGAAAATCAATCAAAAAATTTAGAAATCCTATCATACTGTAATCGGAGGTGCTTTTTTGAAATCAACAGAACCGGGTGTACTTAAAAAATCCGAAGTCTATTTCTCTACTCCGTCACAAACTGCAAAAAAGTTATACTATTACCCTACCAGCGCAGGTCATTTTTTCTGTGTTGAAGGTTATCATCTTAAAAGAGGCAATTATCAGAGTCTGCTTATAACTCATATTATTGAAGGCACTTTCACTTTTGTTGACGAAGGAAAACATATCACCGCAAAAGCCGGAGATACTGTTATTCTCAACTGTTATAAACCGCACGAATATTACACAAATGATCATTTTGAATCAATATGGATACATTTCTGCGGTGCAAACTCGCTTGAATTATTTAACGAAATTGAAAAAAATTACGGTCACCTGATAAAATGCGAAGATATTCACCACGTACAGAAACTGCTTTTCAGAATATGGAACAACATCAGCGGAGATAATCCGCCCGACGAACTCAGTATGTCACTTGATATTTATAAATTATTTGCCGAACTTCTTAATCCGCAAAGCATAAAATGCAAGGGTGAAAATGATTATGAGGATAATATTCAGGAAGTTAAACGGTTTATTCTTGACAACCTGAACGAAAAACTGACTGTGCAGAAACTTGCAGACGAAGTACATATGAGCACATCGCATTTTTCGCGGGTATTTAAACAGCAGACAGGCTTTTCTCCATATGATTATGTCTTAATATCAAGACTGAACAGAGCAAAAGACTTACTTCAAAAAACCGAACTGTCGGTCGCATCAATTGCATATGAAACAGGCTTTAACAGCGAATCAAATTTCATTTGCTTTTTCACCGAAAACGAAGGCATTTCGCCGGGTAAATTTCGCAAATTAAAATTCTGATTTAAACAGCAAAAATAAAGGGGAACAAAATGAACACCAAATCACTTCATTTCAACAAAACAATCACCAAATGGGATGATGCACTGCCGCTCGGCAACGGCGACATAGGCTGCCTTATATGGAATAAAGCAAACAAACTGCGTTTTACTCTTGACAAAGGCGGAATATGGGACTGTTCAGACCCGCCTGAAAACCAGGAAAATTTTACATATGAGGATATGAAAAGACTTGTTGCCGAAAAAAACGAAAAAATGCTGCAGGAAAAATATGACGACTGCTACAATAAACCGACACCCACAAAACTGCCCGCAGGAAAAATCATTTTAAATCTCGGCACAAGAAAAAACATTATATCCGATTTGGATTTCAATTCTGCCGAGGCTAATCTGAAAACAGGAAATATAACAGTAAAATCATTTGTCCATGCGAATGAAAACTACGGTCTTATTGAGATAAATAAAACAGGTGTCAAACTGAAAATCGACAACCCGAAATTCGGCAAAATCAAAAAACACACAATAAAATTTTCTTCAAAAGGTACAACGCAGTCACTTAAAAATCTCAAATATCCCGATGCCGAATTTTTCAGTGAAACAAAAAACAGCATTAACTGCACTTACTTTATTCAGCCGACAAATGACAACAGATTTTACGGCATAATAGCCGCAAAGACCGAGCAAAACGGCAAAACGCTTATTGCCTATACCGTCAATATGGGCAATAACAGAAATTTTGTTGAAGAAAGCAAAAAAATTGTTACGGACGCAATAAAAAAAGGCTATGAAAAAGCCTTTGCAGAACACAAAATTTGGTGGGCAGAATACTGGCAGAAGAGCAGTATTTCAATACCCGACAAAATTCTTGAAAAAGGCTGGTACATAAATAACTACCTGCTCGCCTCCTGCAGCAGAAAAAATCATTTTCCTATGCCGTTGCAAGGTGTATGGACTGCCGACAATGGTTCACTTCCTCCATGGAAAGGTGACTATCACCATGATTTAAACACACAGATGTCCTACACAAGTTATCTGAAAGCCAACCGCCTTGAAGAGGGCGAAAGTTTTATTGATTATTTGCTTGATATGGCAGATTCGGGCAGACGTTTTGCAAAATCATTTTATAATACAAACGGACTTTGTCTGCCGTCTGTTATGGATATTGAGGGTCATGCGCTCGGAGGCTGGTGTCAATATGCACTGTCCCCCACAAATCAATTATGGCTTTGTCAGATTATGGCAAGATATTACTATTTCACCAAAGATGAAAAATATCTTGAAAAAATTTATGCTTATATGACAGAGGTCGGTAAATTTCTTTTGGGTATTCTTGAAGAAAAAAACGGCGTTTACAGACTTCCGCTTTCCACCTCACCCGAAATACACGATAATTCAATCAAAGCATGGCTTACACCTAATACAAACTACGATTTAGCACTTATGCGTGCCTTTGCCGAGGATATGATTACGCTCAGCAAAGAAGTCGGAAATGCTTCAGCAGCAGCAGAATGGCAGAATCATCTGAAAAAATTCGAGCCGCTTGCCGTTGATAAAAACGGAGTGCTTATGCTCAGCCCCGACACAAGTCCGTTCACATCACACCGCCACCACTCACACTGTATGTCAATCTACCCTTTAAAGACGCTTGAATACACAACGCCTGAAAATAAAAGGATTATTGACTGCACAATAAAAGACCTTGAAAAGCACGGCAGAAGTGCATGGGTAGGCTACTCACTCGGCTGGATGGCAGAACTTTACATTGCCAAAGGCGAGGCTGAAAAAGCACAGAAAATGCTTCAAGATTTCTTTAATTACACATGCACGAAAAACGGATTTCACGCTAACGGCGATTTTAAAAGAAAAATCGAATTCAGTATGAAATATCGGCTTTTCACACTTGAGGGCAATTTCATTGCAACCGACGCAGTACAGGATATGCTGCTTTACAGTGAACACGGTAAAATCAAACTGTTTCCTGCCGTTCCGAATGACTGGAATGATGCCGAATTCAACGATTTCAGAGCGTACGGAGGTCTGATTATCAGTGCAAAAATGAAAAACAAGAATATATCATACCTGAAAATCAAGGCAGAAGCAGACTGCAGTTTTGTTCTTGAAAACAATCTTACACATCTTTCGCCGACATTCAGCAACAGTATACATATGAAAAAAGACGAAGAAATGATTTTACAGTAAATAAAAATCGGAAGGGCACAGCGACCCTCCCCCTACAATAAAAAAGCACACCTTCACGGATGTGCTTTTTTGTATTTACAGTGTATTTAATTTAATCTGCTTTGCGCCTGTCAGAACAAGACGGTCGGAATTCAGCGGAACCGGAATTTCATTATAAACATTTGAAATGCCGAATTTCGTTTTAGGACCCGTGCGTATTGTTAAAATCTGATTTTTATCAATATATTTTTTATAATCACGAAGACACATAACAAACTTTCTGTCTGTATTAAAATAATCATTGATAATCTGTTCACCGCTGAACACCTGAAGATTAAGCCCGTCAAATTCAAATTCAAGGCGTACATCAAAGCAATCATCAAGAATATTTTTTGGCAATTTCAGTTCATAATAACTGCGCCTGCCCGTTGAATAAAGAAAATAATTATACGGCAGTTTTTTCTTTTCACATCTGCTGAGCAAAATGCTGTCCTTAAAATCAACGCCTGTTTCCTGCTCAGCATATACCGTACCGTTATCGTAATAAACAGTGCCGTCGGCAAAATAAGGCTTGCCGTTTATGAAATGAAATTTTTTTGCTTTTTCATAAGAAATTACAATAATCCTGACATCATCAACAAGCGTACCGTTTTCGTCAAAATCAAGGTCTTTTTCCTCACCGTTCACACTGTATTTCGGTGCAATACCCTCGCATTCGGCAAAATAGCAGACGGTTTCGCCGTTTTCCGTTGTTTTTGCAATCGGCTGGGCAAGAATATAATCAAAATGAACACTGCCGATTTTCATATTGAATGGATAAAAGAACATTGTGCCTGCTTTGATATCAATACTCGGCAGGGTAATTTTATGTTCGCCTATTTCAAAATCAACAGAAACGTCATTAAAATCTTTATATTCCAAGCCCTTTTCATAAGTACCTGCAAAGAAATAACCCTCGCCCTGTTCGTTTGCACGGACAGAACATTTCAAAAATGAAATATCATACGGGTCTTTTGAATTCCATTTTGGAAAATATGCCTGTTTTGTACAGATTTCACTATCAAACGCATTAATGAAAAGGTGCATTAATCTTAATCTGTCACCATGAGCACGGCACTCGCCGTATCGGCTGAGCGGCGCCTGAAAATCATAATCAATAATAGGGTAATTATTCGGATAACCCGTCAACTTATTTTCCTGCATAAGCCGATAATTCGGATTGGTTCCGCCGAAAAACATATAATAACCGAGCCAGTTTACACCGCTTGCAAATTTGGCAAATCCTACGCCGTATCCGTCTTTTTCATTAATATAAGGGCGGCGATGCTGTGTAACCTGATTGCCGGGGCCTGTTTCGCACGAAGCATACGGCACATCATCATAAATGCCCTTTTGCTCAGCATTGCTTTTAAACAAATCTCCGCCGATTTCACTTTCGGTTTTTGCAGGCGTAATTGCAAAGCGGTTATTAGGTTTAAGTGCTTTTTTGCCCATATTCCACGGCCCGTCGGGATAACCGCCCATCATAGGCAGAAAATCATTGTCAGGCTTACCCGAAGGCCACGCAGTCATCGTAAAAAACGGAACTTTAAAGCCGATTTCTTCTGCAATTCTGCGCAGAGTTCGTATATGCTCTGTAGGACCCGTGTACTCATTTTCAAGTTGCAGACCGATAACGGTTTTGCCGTCAAGAAACGGCTTGACTTCTTTATAAAGCCCTGTCCAGTAATCACGCACCTCAGCAAGATACTTAGGATCGTCACAGCGCTTTTTTACCATAAGATTAATTCTTTTCGGGAAACCGCCTCTTATAACCTCGCCGTGGCACCACGGACCGATACGCAGAATACACGGCATATCAATATCTCTGCAAATCTGCAGAAACGAAGCAATATCTCTGTTACCGCGAAAATCAAAAACATTCTTTTCTTCTTCGTGGTAATTCCAGAAAACATAATTTGAAACAACGGTAATACCGCATTCACGCATTTTAAGCAGCGACTCACGCCAACGATTACGCGGCACGCGTGAAAAATGAAGTTCACCAGCAATAGGTGTAAATGGCTTGCCGTTTTTTGTAAAATACTGCGTGTTTACACCGTATGCACTTTCAATATTTGAATAATTAAAACTTCCTTTTTTAACAGGCTTCGGTATTGCCTTAATTTCTATGTTCATACATTAGCATCGTTCATTACAATATGCTCAATATCAACATTCTGATTTGCACCTGAGCCTGTTATCGTAATAAGTGTTCCACCTGTTTCCTTGGCATAATTCCACGGAACAGGCGAAGGACCTGTTTTTAATCCGTATGTATAAGTAATTCCGTCATATGTTATACTTGCATTGTTTTCGTGGTCGTGGCCACTGAAAATATATTTTGTAGAGCCAAGCTCCTTGCATTTATCAACAAAACCTGATTTTACAGGCGCAGCACCGGGAAGATACTGGCAATAACCAAAGCCATATTCCTCGGGGATTGTATATACGCCGTTTTCATCCTGAACGCCGTATTTTTCAACAGCCTCGCGAAACTCAGGCTGAGCAAAATGAGAAAATGTCATTGACGGCACAATTCTGCCTGCTGCAGCGGCAATGCCCTTAACATTCCACTCATACCATGCAATCTGCTCATAACCCATATACACTTCTTTTGTATAAGTTTCATTTATTTCCTCATCAAGATATTTAATGTATCTGCCGTTGTCAAACATAAAAACGGTATAAACAGGGTCATCACCCTCTGTGATATTAATTACATAGTTACCGCAGCCGTAAAGGTTAGACGGTCCCTTCTGCATAAGACAGTGCTCTGCCTGCATATACTTATCAGCCTGCCAGTTAAGGCTGTTTGAAGGAATTTCGTTATCGTGATTACCGTAAACAGGCGCCCACGCAACGCCGTAACTTTCCATATGCTTGATAAAATTATTAATTGAAAAACGGCTTGACATTGCAGATAAAACGTCACCCGGCAAAGTGATTAAATCAGGCTGAACCTTTTCAACAAGCGCATCCATCTGCTCATAGCATTCCTTGTTTTTACCGAGATTTGCCCAAAGTTGGGTATCAGTAAACATAAGGATTTTAAAATCTTCCCTCGTCTTTTCAACCGTCTGAATTTCAGAAATATCAAACTGCTGATCTGCGCTCCATATTTCAGTATGCTTTTCACCTGTTAACGGAAAAAACAACACGCCGACAATTGCAACTGCAATTACCAATAAAATACAAACTGCCATTTTAACTCCTTTAATAACTTTTGCCTTTTTTGTCATTTTAATTTCCTCCCTGATTTTCAAATGAAACTGAAAATTCAAATTTATGTTGTTGATTAAGATTAAATCTCTCCCCCAGTAATTGCCCCATAAAATGGACTGTTTATATTCCCACAATCCGCAGTAACTAGAATTTTGCTCTCATTGACCATATTAACAAGAAAACGGCTGATTTTCAACCTTTTTGTTCTGAAATCATTGCTTGCAAGATGATGATAACTGCTTGATTTTTCATAATAAACAAAGGCAGACATATCATCTTCCCACAAAATACGGCTCATATCAGCATCATCATAATTATGTATTTTGCCGTTTTTATAAGCAGTACCTTCATTTCTTGCAATGTGATTTTCAGGATAATCACTGTAAAGCGAATTTCTGAGCCACGATACGGATTTTACATTTGCAGGAAGATCAATATCAACACCGATTTCACCGATAAAATATAACGATGACAATTTCACATTCGTCAAGAAATGAATGAACGTGATTATATGTATTATACTCAGCAATTGCAGTGTCTGCCGTGTTTGACCAAAAAGAATATTAATTTACATTTGCAAGATAATTGCTGTCGCTTTCAGATGTTTCCTCTTTTTGGCAGGCAGTAAAGCCCATCATAATAACGGCAAGTGCAAGCACTGCAGAAATTACTGAAATTAATTTTTTTGATTTATTCATAAGATCGCCCCTTAATTATAAATTTAACTTTATTATACAATGTAATTCTAATAAAAAATTTAGAAAAACTGCCCGATTATTTAGAAAATCCGCTGAATTTGATGATTGAATTTCTAAACTATTTAATCGTTTTTCTAAAGTACACGGCATATCATTGTGATATAATTGCAATAGAATTACGAAAGGGGCAACTGTAATGAACGAAATTCTTAATTTTAATTACGACTACTCAAAATGTATGGTTATGAAACTCGGTATGGCTCATCCCGAAAAAAAGATTCCAAACAAAAGCCATGTTAAATTAACTTTTTCAGATGCACTTGAATATATAAAAAAGATAGACAATATCACACAGGGAATAACAAAAATCTATTATCTGGTCGGCTGGCAGTATCTTGGACATGATGACAAATATCCTGATTTTTTTGAGGTTAACGAGGCGCTGAAAAGACCCGAAGACAAAACGGCTTATGACAGTTTTAAATGGTTTTGCGAAGAATCAAAAAAATATCATTCCGTAATCAGCGTGCACATTAATTTCAATGATGCTTATGACAATGCACCGTCATTCGGTGAGTTTGTAAAAAACAACGCACTTATCAGAAAGAAAAACGGAAAAATTGACCCGATTGAAAATTACAACGGCAGAAAATGCTACAAAACCTGCCTAAAAACATACTGGGAAACAGGACTCTTTAAAAAGATGTTTGACAGATTTATTGAAACATTCCCATTCATTGCCGCAACAGGTACAATTCACGTAGATAACTTTCAGTGCTACAAAAACTATGCGCCGTATATAAGCATCAGAGAGATGCAGGATGCAAGGCGTGAAATGATAAAATATGTGCACAATAAAGGCATTGATATTACTTCCGAATTTACTTATAAAGAAAATGACAGCCTGCCGAACAAGCCGATTTTCGGACTGCCGAGAGACCATTTCCGCAAAGAAACTATGGATACAGTCGGTCTGATTCCGCTTAGTTGGTGGTGCTACAGAATGACTGAAAAAGAACTTGTGGAAACTCCACCGTCTGTTTACTGCGGCGGAGAATTCAGAGAGAAAAAATACAATAAATTACTCTACGGCAATATGCACGGCGAAGATATTGTAACCAAAGAAAACAATAATTGGGCAGAGGATTTCATTTACCGTTTTGCAACTTACCAGGTTCCGTGTCATTTTCTTAACTCACACAAACGCCTTGCCATAAACGGCAAAGGAAGCAATTTATCCTGCATATTCAGCGACGGCATTGTTTCATACGCAAAAGGCGAAAAAATCACTCTGAATAATAAACTTATCAAAGACGGTGATACTTTGTTTCTGCCGTTTGTGCACAAAGAAAAGCAGTATATTGCTTACAGTGTAAAAGGAGATATAAGAATATGGGATATTCCGGAAAAGAATTTAAAAAGTGCAAAAATATACCGCATTAGCGAAAACGGCAATAAACTTATAAAAGAAATTGAAGTTTTGAATAATAAAATCGAATTATTCATCAAGCCGAAAACAGCGTTGCTGATTAAATTTGAATAAAAATAAAAAATGGTAGCAAACATTATGAACAAGTCCAGTAAAAGTGGACAATAGAAAAAAGGTACCCCCTATGGTAGAAT
>JACTVT010000050.1 GCA_014465955.1 Eubacterium sp.
TAAATAGTCTTCTTCATTTCGGATAATATGGTCATAATATGACCGCTGCCATAATTTTTTACCAATCTTTTTATTTGTAAATCGTTTCAATGTACTTACAAATGACGGAACAACTGAATTTGTAGGGGTCGGCGTCCCCGACGACCCGTTATTCGTTATTTCTATTAATAAATGCAAATGATTCGGCATCACAATAAATTTTTCAACATTTACATTATTATATATTTTGTTCATTTCAATTATCTGATTATAAACGATTTTGCCGTATTCGGATAATTTTATTTGCGGGTCGTCGGGGACGCCGACCCCTACAATATTACCCAATATACATTTTTTATCCTGCGTGCATATTGTTATAAAATATGCGCCGTTTGTGCTGTAATCAAAATTCTGCAAACGGTTTTGTTTGCGTTTCGGCAATTCATTTTCCATAGTTTAATGATAACATATAACCCTGAAAAACACAATAAATCTTGACGGGTTTGGATTAAAATGCTATACTTAATGTGCAACACAAAATTAAATATATTTTAGTAAATGCCATAGCATTATTTTTTATTTTGGTAAAAAATACATGCTCTTAATATGCTGTGGTTTACTGTAGTATTTAATTTTGTGTTGCAACGAAATTCGGGCTATGTATTTTTTCTGCGTAGCTTCGGCTGCGCATTTTTTTATTTGGAAAGAGAGAAATGAAATGCCACAAAACAATTCTGTTATTTTAGGCTTGAAACTGCGTTACTGCCGTAAATCAGCAGGCTTCAAACAGTCGCAAATCAGTGAGTTGTGCGAAATTGAGAGGTCGGGAATTTCTTATTATGAATCGGGCAAAATTTTTCCGTCAATTCCATATCTCGTAACGTTTTCAAAAAAATTTCGTGTTTCAATTGATGATTTGGCAGACAATGAAATTTCTTTTGAAGATTTTACCGCTAAGTACCCCGTGTCTCATTTTATAAATGTATAAGCAAAGCGATGACTTGAAATCAAGCCATCGCCTTTTTATATAACCGAATGATTACATCGATGTATGGAATGTTCTTGCGATAACCTCTTCCTGTTTTTCACGGGTGAGTTTATTGAAGTTAACGGCGTAGCCGGAAACACGGATTGTGAGTGACGGGTAAAGAGTCGGGTCATTCATTGCGGCAATCAGTTTTTCACGGTTGAGCACGTTTACATTCAGGTGATGCGCATCCTGTGCAAAGTAGCCGTCAAGCATTGTTGTTAAATGCTCAATTCTGTTGTCCATATCTGTGCCGAGTGTGTCAGGTGTGATAGAGAAGGTATTTGAAATACCGTCCTGACAGCAGGCATAATTGAGTTTAGCAACTGAATTGAGGGAAGCCAGAGCGCCTTCACAATCTCTGCCGTGCATTGGGTTTGCACCCGGTGCAAACGGCTCGCCTGCTTTTCTGCCGTCAGGTGTTGCGCCTGTCTTTTTGCCGTACATTACATTTGATGTAATTGTAAGGATAGACAATGTATGCTTGGCACCTCTGTAAGCAGGTGTTTTGCAAAGTTCACTGTAGAAGAATTCCATAAGATTTTTTGCAATTTCGTCAACACGATCATCGTCGTTGCCGAATTTAGGGAATTCACCTTCTGTTTTAAAGCCTGTGATAATTCCTCTTTCGTCCTTAACAGGTGTAACCTTTGCGTGCTTGATTGCTGAAAGTGAGTCAACTGCAACGCTCATACCCGATACGCCGAATGCCATAAGGCGCTCAACATCTGTGTCGTGCAGGCTCATCATAAGTCTTTCATAAGCATATTTATCGTGCATATAGTGAATAACATTCATTGTGTTTACATAGAGTTTTGCCATCCACGAAAGGTATTCCTTATATGCCTTAACAACCTCGTCATAGTTGAGAACTTCTTCATCAAACGGCTTGCTTTCGGGAGCAATCTGTTCGCCCTGAACTTCGTCCTTACCGCCGTTGAGAGCCATAAGAAGAATTTTTGCAAGGTTGCAACGTGCGCCGAAGAACTGCATCTGCTTGCCCTCTTTCATTGCCGAAACGCAGCAGGCAATTGCATAATCATCGCCGTACATTTTTCTCATAACGTCGTCATTTTCATACTGAATAGAGTCTGTATCAATAGAAACCTGAGCGCAGAAATCTTTGAAGCCCTGCGGAAGTTCCTGACTCCAAAGTACTGTAAGGTTAGGCTCTGCGCTTGAGCCGAGGTTATAAAGCGTCTGAAGGAAACGGAAACTTGATTTTGAAACCATATGTTTACCATCTTCGGTAACACCGCCGAGTGAACAGGTTACCCAGACGGGGTCGCCTGCAAACAAATCGTTGTATTCAGGTGTACGAAGGTGGCGAACTAAGCGGAGTTTAACAACAAGGTCGTCAATCAGTTCCTGTGCGCCTGCCTCGTCAAGCGTACCCTCAGCCATATCTCTTTCGATATAGCAGTCAATAAATTCTGCAATTCTGCCGATTGAGTTTGCGGCGCCGTTCTGCTCTTTGATAGCGCCGAGGTAGCCGAAGTAGAGCCACTGAATTGCTTCTTTTGCATTTTCGGCAGGTCTTGAAATATCACAGCCGTAATCGGCAGCCATAATTTTCAATTGATTCATAAATTCAAGTTGCTTTGCAAGGTCTTCAAGAAGATGGATTGTTTCCTCGTCGAGAACATCTTTTTCGCCGAGTTTTTTCTTGTCAGCTTTTTTTTGCTCAATAAGGTAATCCATACCGTAAAGCGCAATTCGGCGGTAGTCGCCGATGATTCTGCCGCGGGCATAGGCATCGGGCAGACCTGTTAAAATACCTGCGTGGCGTGCTTTTTTCATTGTATCTGTGTAAGCACGGAAAACGCCTGTGTTGTGCGTTGTTCTGTAAATAAACTGCTCCTTGATTTCGTCAGACATTTCATAGCCGTAAGCCTCGCAAGCCTGAACGGCATTTCTGTAGCCTGCAAAGGGTGAAACGCCTCTTTTGAGCGGCTCGTCTGTCTGAAGACCTACGATAATATCGTCTTCCTTAACAACGTAGCCGGGCTTGTGCGACAGAATTGTTAAAACCTTTGTGGTGTCAACATCAAGCACGCCGCCTTTTTCGTTTTCGGCAATCAGAAGTTCTTTAAGCCTTTTGCTTACTCTTTCTGTCCTTTCAGTAGGCTTTGCCAGAAATGATGAATCACCGTCATAAGCGGTGTAGTTTTTATTTATAAAGTCGCGAACATTGATTTCGCTGCACCAGTCACCTGTGTTAAAATTTCTCCAAGCGTCCATATTTTGTGCCTCCTCTTTAGATTGTAATGATATGATAACAAAATATTGTGGTTATTGCAATACCCAAATATTGATAATTTTGTATCAATTATCTGCCGTTTTATGTGGAATATATACAAACGGCTATTACATTATATTGTATTGTGATTTCCCAAACGGCAGAGTTCTGCACTTTTGACAATTATTATATGTTTTTTCATTATACAATCTGTACTTGTGATTTTGTAACTTTTTGCAACCAAATTGTGCGAAAATTGGCTTGAAGCAAAGGAATTTTCGCTGTTTTATGCGTTTTTGAGGCATTTTTCAAAAATCTACATATCGTTTATTTTTCTGCCATTTAAAAAATATTACACAATATCTTGTATTTTTTGCCAAAAAGTTATTGACAGAGCGGTTTTATTTTGATATGATGATAGAGCACGATATAACTGATGTAACAGTTTTGTAATAAAATTTAAGAAAATGAAAGATTTAATGGGGTAGAGAGATGAAAATCATTAAAAGAAACGGCTCAGAAGCAGATTTTGATCTGGCTAAAATTGTTGCAGCCGTAACAAAGGCAAATGCTGCATGTGAAAGAGAAGAACTTACAGGCTCACAGATTAACGACATTGCCGAATTTGTTGAATTCAAAATCAAAAAGGCCAACAGGGCACTGTCTGTAGAAGAAATTCAGGATATTGTTGAAGATCAGATTATGGCGCAGGGCGCATTTGAGGTTGCCAAAAGGTATGTAAGATACCGTTACACCCGTTCGCTTGTGCGTAAGGCAAACACAACAGATAACCAGATTCTGTCGCTTATCGAGTGCAATAATGAAGAGGTTAAGCAGGAAAATTCAAATAAAAATCCTACCGTAAACAGTGTTCAGCGTGACTATATGGCAGGCGAGGTTTCAAAGGATATTACGAAAAGAATTCTTCTTCCGCAGGATATTGTTGAGGCTCACGAGCAGGGTCTTATCCATTTTCATGACGCCGATTATTTTGCTCAGCATATGCACAACTGCGACCTTGTAAACCTTGAGGATATGCTTCAGAACGGCACTGTTATCAGCGAAACAATGATTGAAAAGCCGCATTCGTTTTCAACTGCCTGCAACATTGCAACACAGATTATTGCGCAGGTTGCATCAAGCCAGTACGGCGGTCAGTCTATTTCACTGTCGCATCTTGCACCGTTTGTGCAGATTAGCAGAGAGAAAATCCGCAAAGAGGTTATTGAGGAATCAAAGGAATTCAGCCTTGATTTAAACGAAGAGCAGATTGCAAATCTTACCGAAAAAAGACTTCGTGATGAGGTAAGAAAAGGCGTTCAGACAATTCAGTATCAGGTTGTAACACTGCTTACCACTAACGGACAGGCTCCGTTTGTTACGGTATTTATGTATCTTAACGAGGCTGAAAACGAGCAGGAAAAGAAAGACCTTGCACTTATTATTGAAGAAACACTTTCACAGAGAATTCAGGGTGTTAAAAATGAGAGCGGTGTGTGGGTAACTCCTGCGTTTCCGAAACTTATTTATGTTCTTGAAGAGGATAATGTTACAGAGGGCACACCTTATTTCTATTTAACAGAACTTGCCGCTAAGTGTACAGCAAAGAGAATGGTACCCGATTATATCAGCGAAAAGGTTATGATGGAACTTAAAGGCGATGTTTACACCTGTATGGGCTGCCGTTCCTTCCTCACACCTGACAGATTTACAGAGGCAGGCATCGGAAACGTTGCAAATGCCAAGAATTATAAAGAGGGCAAACATAAATATTACGGCAGATTCAATCAGGGCGTTGTTACGCTTAATCTTGTTGATATTGCTTGTTCATCAGGCGGCGATATGGAAAGATTCTGGAAAATATTTGATGAAAGACTTGATTTGTGCCACAGGGCACTTCGCTGCCGTCATGAAAGACTGCTCGGCACAATGAGCGACGCCGCTCCGATTTTATGGCAGCACGGCGCACTTGCAAGGCTTAAAAAGGGTGAAACGATTGATAAACTGCTCTTTAACGGCTATTCAACTATTTCGCTCGGCTATGCAGGTCTTTATGAATGTACCAAGTATATGACGGGCAAATCACATACTGATGAAGAGGGCAAACCGTTTGCGCTTTCAGTAATGCAGTATATGAACGATGCCTGCGCAAAGTGGAAAGCAGAAGAAAATATTGACTACAGTATTTACGGCACACCTCTTGAATCTACTACTTATAAATTCTCAAAATGTCTGCAAAAGCGTTTTGGTATAATCAAGGATGTTACAGACAGAAATTACATAACAAATTCCTATCACGTTCACGTTGCAGAGGAAATTGATGCGTTCACCAAATTGAAATTTGAGTCTGAGTTCCAGGCACTTTCACCGGGCGGTGCAATTTCTTACGTAGAAGTTCCGAATATGCAGGATAATATCCCTGCCGTGCTTCAGGTTATGCAGTTTATTTATGAAAATATTATGTATGCTGAGTTGAATACAAAGAGCGACTATTGCCAGTGCTGCGGCTATGACGGCGAAATTAAAATTGTTGAAAATGAGCACGGCAAACTGATTTGGAGATGCCCGAACTGCGGCAATGAGGATCAGGATAAGATGAATGTTGCACGACGTACCTGCGGCTATATCGGCACTCAGTTTTGGAATCAGGGCAGAACGCAGGAGATTAAGGAAAGAGTTTTACATCTTTAATATGAATTACGCTGAAATAAAAACAAATGATATTGCAAACGGAGAGGGCGTACGCACCTCTCTTTTTGTATCGGGCTGCAGGCATCACTGCCCCGATTGCTTTAATTATATGACGTGGGATTTTGCCTACGGCAATCCGTTTACGGATGAAATAAAAGAAAAAATATTTGCTGCAACAGAGCCGAAGTGGGTGGCAGGTCTGTCCATTCTCGGCGGTGAACCGTTTGAGCCCGAAAATCAGGGTGCACTGCTTGAATTTTTAAAGAAATTCAAAGAAAAATTTCCGCAGAAAAATATTTGGTGCTACAGCGGCTTTACTTTTGAAGAAATTATAGGCAAAGAAAAGTCACGTGCCTTTACGCCGATTTCGGCAGAACTGCTTTCAATGCTGGATATTCTTGTTGACGGCAGATTTATGAAAGAAAAAAAGAATATCCGCCTGAAATTCAGAGGCTCTGAAAATCAGCGGATTATTGACGTGAAGAAGACCCTTGAAACAGGCGGAGTTGTTATTTATCTTGATTGATTAAAATGCGGTGCGTCGAGGACGCCGCACCCTACGGAAAATGATGAAAACGGGCAATTCGTGAATTGCCGATTATCGGTTTTATTGATTACGGTACGATGTTATTCCCCTAACAGGGGAAATGTCAACACGGTTGACAAAAGGGTTTACATCGTACCCTACAAAATATCAATAACGTAATCGTAGGGCGGGGTGCCCTCACCCCGCCGTAAAAACGGGTCGATGTAGGCATCGACCCCTACAGTAGGGGAGGGCCTCCGTGCCCTCCCGAAAAAAGCGATGACATATTTCGGTCATCGCTTTTCAATTATGTTAATAAAATGTGATACGGGATATTTTTTTATAAAGTTTTCTACAGTAAAATCGCTGTTTACCAAATCATCAATAGACAAGTTAAATGTTTTTGAAAAGTTTAGAAGATATGTAATTGACGGAAAAATTTTTCCTGATTCATAATATGAAATTCCCGATCTTTCAAGTTCAAATAAATCGCCTGTTTGAAGTTGAGTTAATCCGGCTGATTTACGGCAATAGCGCATTTTTAATCCCAAAATTTTTGAATCTTTTATTACAGAAGCGGGCATTATTTTTATCTCCATATAGGTTTATATTTTATGTAATGTTTACATTATATAATGTAATAGTCTATATGTCAAGCCTTTAATATGCTGTATTATCTAATTAAAACATTAGATAGTGAGTGGTAATATGATAAGATTAAGGGCGCTTGATTTGCTTGAAGAAAACGGAAAAACAAAATATTGGCTTTATATGCAACTCGGTATGAGTTATCAAAATTTTAATAAAATGGTGAATAATGAAACTAAATCCATTAAATACGATAATATTGAAACAATGTGCAGATTGTTTAATTGCACGCCCACGGAATTGTTTGAAATTACAGATGATTGAGATGTAGAAATAGACAATGTTGATGTTGTAATAACATCTTTGTATGGTGTGATGTTTTGTTAATTTTGTAGTGGTCGGCAGTCTCACCTGTCGGCTCGGTTGGTGCTTCTGCTTCGCAGAGGTGTCCACTGCACACCCGCACCCTCGACGACCCGAAAAAAGAGAATCCGATTGGATTCTCTTTTTCAATATATTAAAAATCTTCGGGGTTATATTTTATTTTGCCCTCTTCGGTATCTCTGTAATACTGCGTGAACGGCTTAAAGCGCTTGGTTTCTTCCCAGATTTCCTTTGCCTTCGGCGCCCAGTTTTTGGAATACTCGTCGCATTTTGCGCAAAGTTCATCTGCACTTTCCTCATGCAGCATATTTGTTGATTTTGCACCTGAACGCTCTACCATTTTGCGAAGTGCGGTCGGATTTTCAAGCATAGGGCACGGGCGAAGCATATTTTTATTGAACGGCTGACCGTGATAATATTCTTTGAAAAGCGGTGAGTTGAGCGCTTCCATAATGGATTTTTCACGGATATTCGTATCGGAATAGTGAATAAATACGCACGGTTCAACATAGCCGTCTGAATTAATATGAAAATAATTTCGTCCGCCTGCGATACAGCCGCCTACAAATTCAGCATCGTTCTGAAAATCAACAGTGAAAATCGGCTTGCCTGTTTTACTGTTGCGTTTCTGTCTGATATTTCTGTAAACGTGTTCTCTCTGCTCGGGCGTAAGCAGCAGACTTGTATCTGCATCTCCGCCGACAGGCATATAGTGAAAATACCACATATATTTTGCGCCGAGTTGAATCATTTTATCATAAAATTCATCGCTTGTAACTGCCTCATAATTTTGGCTTGTGTAGCATACGGATGTGCCGAACAGGCAGCCGTGTTTTTTTAGCAGTTTCATTGCTTTAACAGTGTTTTCGTAAGCACCGTTTCCGCGCCTTGCATCGTTTGTTTCCTCACTGCCTTCAATAGACAGTGCCAGACCGAAGTTGCCGCATCTGATAAGGTCTCTGCAGAATTCTTCATCAACAAGCGTGCCGTTTGTGTACGCAAGGAAAATACAGTCCTGATTTTCAAGCGCAAGTGTTACAAGGTCTTTTTTTCTGATAAGCGGCTCGCCGCCCGTATACATAAAGAAATGTGTGCCGAGTTCCTTGCATTCTTTGATAACACGGCGCATTTCGTCAAGTGTAAGGCTTGATTTATGACCGTATTCGGCAGCCCAGCAGCCCTTGCATTTAAGATTGCAAGCCGATGTCGGGTCCATAAGCACTACCCACGGAATGTTGCAGTGAAGTTCATCTCTCTTTTTCCGCAGGGTAGATGTGCCGTCAAGACCTGCGTCAATTGCGAAAGTAAGCGCCGCTTTTGTAAAAATATCGGGATGAATGTCGCGAAGTCCGTTAAAAAGAAAATCGTGCCAAATGTTATTCTTATCAGAAATGATTTCAATCGGTTTTGTAAAGGTGCTTTCGGGGAACATATTGCCCGTAACCCTTTTGCCGAGATGAATCAGTTTCAGCATATTCTTTTCGGGATTTTTGTAAACGTATTTAATTAATTGTTTGCCGATAGGGTGAAGAATTTTACTTCTGACAGAAGCCATAAACTTTTGTCCTTTCTTACATTGTTTCGGGAGCGGAAATTTTAAGCATTGTTAAAATATTCTTGATTGTTTCCTTAACTGCCGTGCAAAGGTAAAGTCTTGCCTGCATAAGTCCCTCGTTGTCTGTCATAACACGCTGAGCGTTGTAGAATTTGTGGAACAGTGTAGCAAGTTTGATAACATACTGGGTAATTTTTGCAGGGTCGTATTCTTTTGCAGATGCAATGATTTCGTTTGTAAGTCCTGCAAGATGAGTTATAAGTTCTTTTTCTTCGTTTGATGTGAGCAAAGCAAGTTCGTCATCTGCGGGAGTGCGCAGAGTTATGCCCTCATTTTCTGCTTTTTTAAGAATGGAGCATATTCTTGCGTGCGCATACTGAACATAGTAAACAGGGTTCTGGCTTGACTGTTCAACGGCAAGATCAAGGTCGAAATCAAAGTGGGAGTTCGGCTCACGCAGGTTGAAGAAAAATCTTGCGCCGTCAATCGGCACTTCCTCAAGCAGGGTTGTAAGCGTGATTGCCTTGCCCGAACGCTTTGAAAGTTTGATTGTTTCGCCACCCCTTACAAGGCGGACCATCTGCATAATTACGGCGTCAAGCCTTGATGCGTCAAGACCGAGCGCAGTAAGCGCCGCTTTCATTCTCGGCACATAGCCGTGGTGGTCTGCACCAAGCACGTCAATTGCCTTGTCATAGCCTCTTGTTACTAACTTATTATAATGGTATGCAATATCAGGCACAATATATGTCGGCAGACCGTTGGCACGAACAAGCACAATGTCCTTTTCATTGCCGAATTCGGAAGCCTTAAACCACAAAGCGCCGTCCATTTCATATGTTACGCCGAGTTCGTTGAATTTATCAATAATCTTTTTAACCGATCCGTCATTGTGAAGCGTGCTTTCCTTAAACCAGTTGTCATATGTGATTCTGTATTCAAGCAAGTCGTGTTCAAGCCCTGCAATATTTTTAGGCAGTGCAAAATCAACAAGCGCTTTTCTTCTCTCCTGACTCGGTGCATCGACAAATTTGTCACCGAATTCTTCCGAAAAAGATTGTGCGTGTGCAGTGATGTCTGCACCGTGGTAAGCATCTTCGGGCAGTTCAACATCATCTTTGTAAATCTGTAAATATCTTACTTCAAGCGAGGTTGCAAATTTTTCAATCTGATTGCCTGCATCGTTTACATAGAATTCACGGCTCACTTCATAGCCTGCCCACTGAAGAACTGCTGCAAGACAGTCGCCGATTGCACCGCCTCTTGCGTTGCCGATGTGCATGGGTCCTGTGGGGTTTGCCGAAACGAATTCAACAAGCACCTTTTTGCCCTTGCCGTAATCGGATTTGCCGTAGTCGGCGCCCTTGTTTATAACATCTTTAACAATTTCGCTGTAATATTTCTGCGACAGGAAAAAGTTTAAAAATCCGGGTCCTGCAATTTCTGCACGGTCAAACAGAGTGCCGTCAAGGTCAAGATTGTTTACAATGCTTTCGGCAATTGCTTTCGGTGCTTTTTTGAAAGCTTTTGCACCTGCAAGCGCAACATTTGCGGAAAAATCACCGTTTGCACTGTTTGCAGGCTTTTCAATGTTGAAATTCGGAATAGGCTCTGCAGGCAGTTCGCCGTTTGCAACGGCTCTGCCGAGCGCATCAATAATTTTTTCTCTTAATTCCTGCTGTGTTTTTTGTACAAGTAATGACATTTTAATCACCATCGTCTTTCAGGCTACAAATAGTTCTTTAAAAATCATTAACACTTCGTTGTAGCCTGACAAAGCATTAATGGTGATTATAGCCATCTCAAAATTATGCAACAGGCAAATTTTGAGGGCATTGTAATCAAATTAGTGTGATTTTTCACACTAATTTGCTCCTGTTACTGAATAATCTATTTTTACTGTGTTCTGCGATGAAACTGCGCCGTTTATATCTATATCATAGCCGAAATAAAAACTGCCGTTTTTCTCACCTGTTTTAATTTCAATATCTTTGCCGTAAATGCCCATAAGCATATTGCCGTACGGCGTTTTATAAGCGCAAAGATTTCTGTTTGATTTTTCAATGGCAATACTGCTTGACTGACTGCCCATATTTCTTGACATCTCAACAAAACTGCCGTCCTTGTCAATTCTGAGATTGACCTTAATCGGCGGGGCAGGCGGCTCAGGGTGCTCCTTGTACCGTATGATATACGCCTTGCCGTCATCTCTCATAGTGCCGACGGTGGTCATTTCAATTTTATCCTTGTCTCTGCCCATTTGCTGAGTGCCTGTAATGTTTAAAACTATTTTCTGCATAATCAGTGCCTTTTTATTTAAGGCTTCCCCTCAAGGGGAAGGCTGTCTACTCCGTTTTTGTCATTTCTTTAAATGTAACGTCTTTTGAAATATCTCTGCCGAGCAGCGTTTTTGCTATCATAGAGAAATTCTGTGTTTTGTCGGAAATATAATACTGTGCTTTGCCGACGTGGCTTTCGTCATTTGAAAGACCTGTCTGCTCCAATATTTCTTTTGCGGTCATAACTGCCTCGTAGCCGTTATCAATCAGTGTTACGCTGTCACCTGCAACCTTTTGCACAACGGGTGCAAGATGCGGAAAGTGCGTGCAGCCTAAAATAATTGTGTCCACGCCCTCATCAAGCATCGGGGTAATATAACGCCTGATGATTTCCTGCGAGATGTAATCGTCTTCATCTATCCAGTTGTTTTCAACAAGTGAAACAAGCACGGGGCAGGATACGCCGAACACCTTGGTTTCGGGGTTGATTTTATGGATTTCGTTTGTATAGGCATTGCTGTTTATCGTTGCCCATGTGCCCATAACGCCGATTTTACCGTTTTTTGTTGCTTTCGCAGCAGCCGCAGCAGCAGGCTTTACAACGCCTATAAAAGGCTCTTTAACGTTTGATGTGGCGTTTACCGCAACAGATGATACAGTGCCGCACGCCGCCATAATCAGTTTGCAGTCAAACTGCTCTAAAAAAGCAATGTCCTCGCTTGCATACGCCTCAATCGTTTTTGCAGAGCGTGAGCCGTAGGGTACACGCTGTGTGTCGCCGAAATAAATAATATCCTCATTCGGCAGATGCTTAAGAATTGCTTTAACGGCAGAAAGTCCGCCGAGACCCGAGTCAAAAACACCGATTGGTCGCTTATCCATTAAATTTTTCCTCCTCTGTCAAGAGCAAGGTTTATAAGGCGGTCAATTGTTTCACTGTAAGAAACGCCGACTGCCTCAAAAAGTTTCGGGTACATACTGATTGGCGTAAAGCCGGGAATTGTGTTGATTTCGTTGAACAGAATTTCGCCGTTTTCCTTGTCTACAAAAAAGTCTACTCTTGAAAGTCCTTCACAGCCGAGTGTTTTGTAAATTCTTACTGCCTGTGTACGTATTGCGTCACGCTTTTCTTTCGGCATGCCAGCGGGAATAATCGTCTGCGAATCGGGGCTGTTATATTTGGCGTCATAATCGTAAAATTCAACTGCCGTAATAACCTCGCCTACCTCTGCGGCAACAGGCTCATCATTGCCCATAACTGCGCATTCAACCTCAAAGCCGTTTATGAATTCTTCAAGAACAACTTTTTTATCCTCGTTGAAAGCAACATCAAAGCCTTTTTCAAGTGCTTCACGGCTTTCGGCTTTTGTAATTCCTACCGAAGAACCTGCGTTTGCAGGCTTCACGAAAATAGGAAAGCCGAGTTTTTCAATTGCCTCATCAAGGCATTTTTCTTTGTTGTTAGTATAGTCAAATTTTGTAAAAGCACACCATTTTGCCTGACTTATTCCAACTGTATCACAAACGGCGTTTGTAACTGCCTTATCCATACACACGCCCGACGATGTTGCATCACAGCCGACAAACGGAATCTGAGCCATCTGCAAAAGGCCCTGCACCGTGCCGTCTTCGCCGTTTTTGCCGTGAAGCATCGGGAATACGGCGTCAACATAAATCTGCTCTCCGTCTTCGGTCACAATGCCGTGAATTTTTGTATCGGGGCTGATAAATGCTTTTTTCAGGCTCTTTGATTTCAGCCAGCCGTCGTGCGGAATCATTTCAACATCGTCATCAAACAAAAACCATTCGCCGTCTTTTGTTATGCCGATTAAAATGATGTCATATTTTTCTTTGTCTGTATTTTTTATAATTCCTTTTGCCGATACGGTGCTGACATCGTGTTCCGATGATACACCGCCGAAAAGAAATGCTACTCTTTTTTTGTTCATCACTGTCACCTCAAATATATTTCTATATTTTAGCATATTAAAGTCATTAATTCAACAGAATTATAATTTATATTTTATTAATTTTGTTTAAACATAATAGTTAACGTATTGTTTAAAAAATTTATGATGACAAATCAGTTTTTTAATGCTATACTATATCAGTAAAAATATGTTTATTAGGAGAACGTTATGGAATTAAATGAAGCATATGCTCTTATAGAGAAGAATATGGAAGGTGTTACAAAGGAACTTGGCTTTTCAAAATTGAAAAGTGACGGCGATGTGTTTGCATTTAAAGGCAACAAGGGCCTTTTCAGAGTTTCATATGATGAAAAGTCAAACATTCTTGCTTTCGAATGCTCTTATCAGGATAACGGTGCAGAAACAGAGTATCAGACGATTTCAAAGTCGCTTTTTGAACTTGACAGAGTTACCGAAAAGGACTGCAAGTCAATTTCAAATGAAGTTGCAGACGAAATCAAATCGCTTTTTGCAGTGAAAAAGCAGCCGAATCTTGACAAAATCAAAATGCCGAAAGCCGTTTCAAGGGCAAAGGCAAAAAACGGTTCAATCAGTTATGATACGCCTTCGCTTGCAAACCGTTTCGGTACGCTTTACCCCGAGTTTAAAGAAGATATCAAACGCAATATTGCTCAGTACGGCGAGTTCCTGCCTGAAGAATTCTTTACAAAAATCGGAACTCCTAAGGTGCTTGATGTAATTAAAAACGGTGATGAAACGGCACAGAAAAAACTGTTTAAAATGCTCGGCGAGGTTTATGAGGACGGTACGAATGAAGTACAGGATATTATCGGTGTAACCATTCTCGGTGAAATGAAAAATGATCCTAAAATGATGGCGGTTGCCGATAAGTATATGACAGAATATATGGCAGGTCCGGTTCACGAAATCAATAAACTTACCGCAAAAAAGAATAAGTGGACAAAGAAACTTGCAAATCCGCCTGCATATAAGCCGAAAAAGAACAAAATGATGCCGCTTCAGAACGCTTTGAATCAAGGTAAGTAAAATGAGCAGACATAAAAAAACTTTAATTCAGAAAACAGTTGCGGCGCCGCTTATTATCGGCGCTGTAACTGCTGTTATGTTTTTTATAATGCTTCCTGTTGTTTCGGGGCTTTTTCCGCTTTCTGATGAAAATCTTGAAATTGCTGATTTTGAGCAGCCTTTGCAGGAAACTGCGATTGATTACAGCAATGTAAAGGCTGACGGTGTTGTTAAGAAATCGGAAACAGCAGGCTTTGAATGCAATACACTTATCGGTTCGGTTGAAATCGGCTCGTCTCAGATACCGATTGTTTATGATGCCGATAATGTAAGTCTTTCAGGTGCGGTTTCGGTTTTGCCCGACGGTAATTATATCGGAGAAACGGGTGCTGCTTATGTGTACGGGATTAAATCGGTTATTGATACAAATGCTTTTCATACAGGGCAGGATATTAATGTAAAAACGATTTACGGCATTTATGTTTTTACAGTTACGGATATTAGAACTGCGCCCTATAAGCATGTGCTTTTTTCAATGAATACAAATGTAAAAAGAGGTCTTGTGCTTTATACTAATTCAGACAGCGGTTACGGAATCAGCAGTTCGCTCCGCGCCGTTGTTATGGAAATGAAGTCGGGTCCTGCCGTTGAAGAGTAGGGGGCAGACTATGAATTTAAGAAAATTAAGGTCGGCAGTCAGCCTTCTGATAACTCTGCTGCTGTCGGCTGCTTTGTCTTCGGCAGTCGGTGCAGTTATGATAAATGTCACTTTTGCATCATCTTCTTTTATGGAAAAGCGCTTTGTAACCAAAAGTCTTGCTGAAGAGTGCGAATCTCAACTTGATTTACAGTTTGATACGCTTGCCGTTAAAAGCGGAATTCCTGCTCATGTTTTTAGAAATATAGAAAATGAAACAAGCGTTGAAAATACATTGCGCAGCTCGGTTCATAATTTTTATAATCACATAGATACTGAGGCGGCAAAAGCCACAAAGGTAGAATATTTCTATAATCTCTGTGTTGAATATCTTGAGGGCAACAACCTTACTTATAATAAACAGGATATTGAGAATACTGCATATGAGGCGGCCGAAATTTATGAAAACTGCCTTGGGCTGAGCAATACGGAGCATCTGATTGATTTTGCGGACAGGGTGCAGAACGATGCGCCCCGTGCAGCGCTGGGGCTTCTTGTAAGTGCGTTTGTTTTAGGTGCGTTTTTCTTCGTGTTGTATAAAAGCAAAAATCGTGCTCTTTCTTATATTTCAACATCGGTTTCCGTGTCAGGCGTAACGCTTGCATTTATAAGCGTAATCAGTCTGATTTTTAAAGTCGGCACGCATTTTGCAATGACTCCTGCGGCACATTATAACGCTATGTGCTCTGTTATCAGGCTGTTTTATCTGCTTCTTTTCGCAGTCGGCGCACTGCTTGTTTTAATCGGCACAGTCGGCAATATTATAATATATAACGGCGAAAAGAAAAAAGAACGCAAGTAACAGACTCTGATAAATGGGCTGAACCACGCCAAATTATAAATATGTTATGTTAATTACATTACTGTAGGGGTCGGCGGTCTCACCTGTCGGCTCGGTCGGTGCTTCTGCTTCGCAGAGGTGTCCACCGGACACCCGCACCCTCGACGACCCGCTTTATAATAACGTTTTGGAAATTCTGTAGGGGAGGGTCTCCGTGCCCTCCCTGTTTTATACACAATATTGTTAAAATATT
>JACTVT010000009.1 GCA_014465955.1 Eubacterium sp.
ATTCATTTTTACAAGGTGTCAAGAGTATGAGAAAAACGATTTCAACTGTTTTAAGTTTGTTAATAATTTTGTCAGCATTTTTATGTACATTTACGGCGCAGGGTGCAACTTATACGCCTGATGTGGCGCTTTATTCCAAAGCGTATATGCTTATCAATTTGGACGATGATACACATCCTGTGGTAGCGGAAAAGAATTCCGGTGAAAGAATGTATCCTGCATCACTTACTAAAATCGTAACGGCTATGGTGGCTTTACAGAATGTTAAGGATTTATCGGCAGAGGTTGAGGTTTCCAAGCAGGCATATGATACTTTGCTTGGTACGGGAGCACAGGTAGCAGGTCTTAAAATAGGCGATGTGCTGACTGTAGAGGAACTTTTATATCTTACAATGGTTCATTCTGCCTGTGACGCAACCGAAGTGCTCGCCGAATATGTGGGCGGTACAAGATATGAATTTGTTAAAATGATGAATGATTATGTTGCTTCGCTCGGTTGTACCGATACGCATTTTGAAAATCCCGACGGGCTTCATGATGATAATCATTATACTACGGCTGCCGATATGGCTGTTATAACGCTTGATGCAATGAAAAATGAAATGTTCAATAAAATTTCGGAAACTGTTGAGTATAAATACAAAAATACTAATTTTTATCATACTAATTTGATGTTGCGTTCAGGTTTTGTTTCTTATTATTATGAGCATGCCAAGGGCATTAAAACCGGTTCAACAGAGCAGGCAGGTTACTGTGTAATTTCAAAAGCAAGCAAAGACGGATATAATTATCTTGCTGTTGTAATGGGAGCACCTGTTATAGATTATAATAAAGACGGATATGTTGAAAAGTGTTCATTTATTGATGCAAGGTCGCTCTTTAAATGGGCGTTTGACAGTCTGAAGTATTCAACACTTGCCGAGCAGAATGAAGTGCTCAGTGAAGTTGCGGTAAAAAACGGCAAAGACGCTGATTCGGTTCAACTTGTTGCAAAGCGTGATTTAACAGTTATTGTGCCGAGCAGCCTTGATAAATCGGCAGTGATAGTTGAGCCGATTGATAAACCTGAGGAGATTTCCGCTCCCGTTTCACAGGGCGATACAGTGTGCAAGGCAAACATTATTTATGCCGATCAGGTGGTGGGCACAGTTGAACTTGTAGCGTCAAAGGATGTTGAACTTTCAACATTTTTAAAATTGATTAACGGTATAAAATCATTTTTTTCAATGACTATTGTTAAAATTATTTTAACAGCAGTTGCGCTGTTCGCTGTTGTTTATGGTGTTTTGGTTTATAATAATTATAAAAAGAAAAAGAAACGCAGAATGCAGCGTGAACAGAATTATTATGATAATCAAAATGAAACAGAATAAATGAAGTTTCAAAATTTGTAATTAAAATTAAATTTTTTGCAAAATTTGTGATAAGTATTGACTTAACGGAAAAAGTTGTGTATAATTGTCACAAATGATAAAAAGAGGGAAAATATTATGAAAGAGAAGTCAATACTTGCGTTGAAACTTAAACAGTTGAGGCGCGAAAAGAATGTTACTTCTGAGGAAGTGGCTAATGCAGTCGGTATTAAACCGGCTACATACAGAAGATATGAGATTGATACAAATCCAAAACGTGAAACATTCGTTAAACTTTCAGAGTATTTTGGGGTTTCAATTGATTATCTTGTTGGCAATGAGGAGGTTTTCAGTTTCAGAACGGAGAGTCCAAATATCAATAAGGAAAAGGACAAACTTTCCACTTTTGAACTTCTTATGATAAGAAAGATTCGTGCTCTTGATGAAGATAAACTTTCCGATCTTTTGAAATTCCTTGATGGATGTAACATATAATTTATTGCCATAATCAAAAAACAGTCTCTCGTTTGAGAGACTGTTTTTTGATAAGTAAATATGGTTTATTTTAACTGATGGCTTTTTTCTTAAAATATTCCCGTGTTTCTTTGCCGACTATTCCGCTTAAAGCAAACAGAGCAATGAGGTTTGGGAATGCCATTAGACCGTTGAAAATATCTGCAATGTTCCATACTGCCGAAACCGTCATATAAGGACCGATGAATACGGCAATGATGTAAATGTATCTGAAAATCTTAACTGCCTTTTGTGAGCCTGTCAGATATTCAAGGCAGCGTTCACTGTAGTAATTCCAGCCGAGAATCGTTGTGAAAGCAAAGAATGTAAGGCAAAGCATAAGCACGAATGCCGAAATGCTCTCGTTCCACGGCAAACCCTTTTGCCATGCAAGTGTGGTGATGTTTACGCCTTCAAATGAACCGTCAACAAATGCAGAATCTGCGTCGGTAAGAATAATGGAAAGACCTGTCAGTGTGCAGATAACAATGGTGTCAATAAATGTGCCTGTCATTGTAACGAGACCCTGACGAACATTATCCTTTGTTTTCGCAGCGGCAGCAGCAATAGGTGCAGAACCAAGACCTGCTTCGTTTGAAAAAATACCTCTGCCGATACCTTTCTGCATAGCAAGTTTAAGCGTAATTCCTACGCCTGCACCTGTAACGGCTTTAAGGGAGAAAGCCATTGTAAATACGCTTGAAACAGCAGCCGGAATTTTATCCAAATGAGTGAATATGATAATTAAAACGAAAATGATATATGTTATTGCCATAAACGGAACAACGATTTCGGATACTTTTGCAATTCTTTTTATGCCGCCGATGATAACGAGTGCGGCACAGAGTGTTACAAGTACGCCGCTGATAACTGTTGCCCAGGTAAAGTTGTTTTCACCGATTGAAAATGCAATGTGGCTTGTATTTGGATCAAAGAAGTTGTTTACTGCACTTGTGATACCGTTAATTTGTGTGATAGTTCCTATACCCAGCAGACCTGCAAGAACGCCGAAAACAGCAAATAATTTTGCAAGCCATTTCCATTTTGCTCCCATACCTTTTTCTATGTAGCAAAACGGTCCGCCGAGGTAATGCCCGTCAGCCTTTTTATCCCTGTATTTAATGGCAAGGAAGCCTTCTGTATATTTTGTTGCCATACCGAAAGCAGCAGCAACAAGCATCCATAATAATGCGCCCCGTCCGCCGAGGCAGATTGCAGTTGCAACGCCTACAATGTTGCCTGTGCCGATTGTTGCCGAAAGCGCCGTGCAGAGTGCTCCGAAGGAGGTAACTTCACCTTCGCCGCTGTCCTCATTTTTTATCATAAATTTAAGTGCTTTGCCAAGATGGAAAAGTTGAACAAAGCCCGTTCGTATTGAAAGCCAAATGCCTGCAAGAAGAATTAAAATAATAAGCGGCCAGCCCCATACCCAGCCGTCAATTTTGTCAATAATATTATTGATTGACAATGGAATGAATAGATAATCCATATTCCGCTTCCTTTGTAAAAACTTTAATTTATAATATCATATATATGTATTTTAAGTCAACATTAAAATCTTCTACATTTATATTTATGTGTAACAATGAAAAATACGACCCGTATTAAGGGTCGTATTTTTTATATATTGTATAATTTTTTAGCATTTTCACAGGTGATATTCAGTATATCCTGTGCATTTCTACCAAGAACTTCGCCGATTCTTTCTGCAATGAACGGGATATAGGTTGAATCGTTGCGCTTGCCTCTGTGGGGCTCGGGTGCAAGATAAGGACAGTCGGTTTCAAGCACAAGCCTTTCAAGCGGAATTTCCTTAACCACTTCAAGGCTTTTGCGTGCGTTTTTGAAGGTGACAACTCCGTTGAGACCTATATACATTCCGAGCCTGATAATCTCCTTTGCCATTTCGGCAGAGCCTGAAAAGCAGTGAACAACGCCGTTCGGTTTTGTTTCTTTAAGGATATCAAGTGTGTCGCCGTGCGCCTCTCTGTCGTGCACTATTACGGGAAGATTCAGTTTTTTTGCAAGTTCAATATGCGCCCTGAAAAACTCTTTTTGTACTTCCTTGGTTGAACTCATCCAGTGGTAATCAAGACCTATTTCTCCTATAGCAACGCATTTTTCGTGCTTTGCGAATTCTTCAATTTTGTCAAGGTCTGACAGTGATGCACCCTCAAGATTTTCAGGATGAAAGCCTGATGCGAAATACATAAAATCGAATTCTTCTGCAAGATTTTTGCTGAACGCGGTTGATTCAATATCGCAGCCGCATGTAACGATGCCTGTTACGCCGTTTTCGTGTGCGGCAGTTAAAAGTTCTGCACGGTCACCGTTAAAGCGTTCATCATCATAGTGGCTATGCGTATCAAAAATATTGTTATACATCATTATCTGAGTTGTGTGCCTGCATCAAGGCCGTCAACGAAAAGTACTTTAACATTGCCGTCTGATGTGTCGCCTGCAAGAATCATTCCGTTGCTGATTTCACCGCAGAGTTTTGCAGGTTTAAGGTTTGCAACGATAACGACTGATTTGCCGATTAAATCTTCAGGTTTGTACCATGGTGCGATTCCCGAAACGACCTGTCTTAATTCGCTTGTTCCGTCATTAACTTTGAGTTTAAGCAGTTTCTTAGCCTTTTTAATCGGTTCACATTCCATAACTTTCGCAACACGAAGTTCAACTTTTGCAAAATCATCAAATGCAATCTCTGCAAGCCCCTCAATTTCGGGTTTTGCCGGTTCTTCGTTTTCAGCCTGTTTCTGTGCTATTTCCTCAAGCATTTTTTCAGCGTCAATTCTTGCAAAAAGAGCCTCTGCTTTATTAACCGTAACGCCTGCTTTTGTACTGCCGAATGTTTCAAGTGAGTCATAGTCTTTAATATCGCAGTTCATTTGAGCAAAAATCTTTTCTGCTGTTTCAGGCATAAACGGTGAAAGCAAAACAGCGATATATCTGATTGTTTCAAGAAGATTGTAAAGCACTGTGCCGAGTCTTGCTTTTTTGCGTTCATCTTTTGCAAGTGCCCAAGGCATTGTTTCGTCAATATATTTGTTTGAACGTTTTGCAAGGTTGAGAACTGCCTCAATTGCATCGGCAACACGGTATGTTTCAAAACATTTTTCAATCTTTTTTACAGTGTCAAGCGCGAATTGTTTAAGTTCGTTATCAACATCTTCTGCCTCTGTCGGTTCACAGATAACGCCGTCAAAATATTTGTTCTGCATTGCAATCGTTCTGTTTACAAGATTGCCGATTGTATTTGCAAGGTCTGAGTTATATCGTTCAATAATTGTTTCATAGGTAATAGAACCGTCAGATGCGTAAGGCATTTCGCTTAAAAGATAATATCTTACAGCATCAACGCCGAGAAGATTTACTAAATCGTCAGCATAAATAACATTGCCGCGTGATTTACTCATTTTATCTTCACCGAATAAAAGCCAAGGGTGACCGAATACCTGCTTTGGCAGCGGTTCACCGAGCGCCATAAGGATTATTGGCCAGTAAATTGTGTGGAAACGCACAATGTCTTTACCGATGATATGAACATCAGCAGGCCAGTATTTTTTATACTGTTCGGAAGAACCGTCAGGGTCATAGCCGATGGCAGTGATATAGTTGGAAAGTGCGTCAACCCATACGTAAACAACGTGTTTATCATCAAAATCAACAGGCACACCCCATTTAAATGATGTTCTGCTTACGCATAAGTCCTGGAGCCCCGGTTTGATGAAGTTATTGAGCATTTCTTTTTTTCTTGCCTCGGGGTAAATGAAATGTTCGTTCGTTTCAATATATTCTTCAAGTTGTTTCTGATACTTTGAAAGTTTTAAGAAATATGCCTCTTCCTTTGCAGGCTTAACTTCTCTGCCGCAGTCAGGGCATTTGCCGTCAACAAGTTGACTTTCGGTCCAGAAACTTTCACACGGAGTGCAGTAAAGACCCTCGTAAGTACCTTTGTAAATATCACCCTGTTCATAAAGTTTTTTAAATATTTTCTGAACTACTTTTTCATGATAATCATCAGTTGTTCTGATGAATTTATCATAACTTGTATTTAAAAGATCACAGATGCTTTTTATTTCGCCTGCAACTTTGTCAACATATTCTTTCGGAGTTACGTTTGCGGATTTTGCGTATTCCTCAATTTTTTGACCGTGTTCGTCAGTACCTGTAAGCATAAATACATCATAACCCTGAAGTCTTTTGTATCTTGCAATAGCATCAGTGAGTACAATTTCATAACTGTTGCCGATATGCGGCTTGCGTGAGGTGTACGCAATGGCAGTAGTTATATAAAACTTTTCTTTTTCGTTTGCCATAATGTTTCTCCTTTCAATTTTGTATGTACAATCTATACGAGATAAAAATCGGTTTTCTGATTTGTTTCCATAATCGTTTCGGTTGCCTCGCCTGTTGAGAGATTGACTGCAATTGAAGCGTATTTTTCGTCATCCTTGTAAAGGGCAAAATAATTTATGCCGTCTTCTTCAATTGTGGCATTGATGTTGTATTCACTGCCGTAATGCTCCTCAAGCGCATTGAGTGCCTGATTGATGCTCAGCGGCAGTTCGTAATTTTTTGCCTGCTTTGTAGTCGTATTCGGATTTGCAGCAGATGAGACAGTGACTGCAGAGGTGCTTTCGGAAGTTTGTTTTTCTGTTTCTTTCGGCTTTGATGATGAAATCGTTTCGCTTACGGAAACAGACTGTGTTCGACTGATTGTTTCGTTTTCTTTTGTGTCGTTTTTGTCAAGGAACAAATAGTAAATTCCGAAAACGACTGCAATTACCAATACAACCGACACAACAAATTTAATGTATTTGCTTGAATTATTCTTTTTTTTAGCCATTTTGTCAGCCTTTCCGATTAAAGCAGTGATGCTGCGCCTCTGTCAAGCATAAGCGTAACATCTGTGTGGAACTGTAAAACAGATGCAGGGCACTGCGGTGTAACATTTCCGTTTATAAGTTGTTTAATAGCCTTTGCCTTGTTTTCACCTATTGCAATGATAAGGATTTTCTTTGCCTGCATAATTGAGCCGATACCCATTGTAACTGCCTGTGTGGGCACTTCTTCGATGGATTTAAAGAAACGGCTGTTGTCTTTAACAGTGCTTTCCTTAAGATTTACAACGTGGCTCCAGCGCTGAAAACAGTCGCTCGGTTCATTGAATGCAATATGACCGTTTGAGCCGATTCCGAGCAGTTGAATATCAATTCCGCCTGCTTTTTTTATTTTGTTTTCGTATTCTTCACATTCCTTTTCAGGGTCAGAAGCATTGCCGTTTAAAAAGTTAATGCTTTCTTCGGGAATGTTGATGTGGTCAAAAAGATTTTCGTGCATAAATGAGTGGTAAGAATTTTTGTCGTTAACATCAAGATTTACATATTCATCAAGATTAAAGGTTGTAACCTTTGAAAAATCAACAACGCCTTTTTTGTATAAATCAATCATCTGACCATATGGCTTGAGCGGTGTTGAGCCTGTAGCAAGTCCGAGTACTGAATCAGGTTTCTGAAGAACCTGACCGCACATATAGTTGCCGGCAGCAATTCCGATTTGTTCCTCCGTGTCAAAAATAAGTACATTCATAATTTATATTCTCCTTAAATCTTTATTTAATTTAAAAAATATTATAAACTAAAAATTTTCTCTGTCAATCTTTTTTGCCTTTTTAATGTTTATAATTTTACTTATAATCATAAAAGATATCAAAAACAGTAAAAAACCGAATAATCCGCCTGTCGTATCTACAACCCAGTCAAAAAATTTGCATGCTCTGCCCTCAACAAAAAGTTGGTGTACTTCGTCTGTAACTGCATAAAGAGAAGTACAGCATACGGGCAGAATAAATTTTACCGTCTTAAATTGTTGATAAAATGCGATTGAGAATAAGAAAGACAATCCTGCAAATTCAAGAAAATGGGCGCTTTTTCTTACAATAAAAACAGTAACTCCGTTTTCGCCGAAAAGTTTATAAATTATGTTCAGGATACTGTCGCTTTGTGCCGAAGATTCTGTTGCCGTTCTTGATGAAAAGTAAAATATAATTCCCATACAGACTGCAACAAGGCTCCAGCAAACGGCGCTTTTAATCTTCTCTGTCTGCATAAACGAATGACACCCTTCCCGTGCCTGCATGAAACTGAACTCCGCTTACTCCCTTAGCCGAAGCGTAAAAGTTTGATTCATAAAACAGGGGAGTGTAGCAGTAAGTATCAATCAGCGCACGCTCGCATTTTTCACATTCTTCGATAAAGTTTTCCGTATCTGCGCCTTTGGCGGTTTCAAGACTGTTTATAAAATCTTCATCGTAAAATCCTGTAATATTGTTATCGCTGAAGGTTTGAAGAAATGATATGGGGCTCGCAGATGATGCCTTGAACGGATAAAGTGCAATATCGTAATCTCTTGCAGCAGTTCTCGTTTTCAGTTCGTTTTCAGGTATAGCCTCAAGTTTAATTGAAATACTTATTTTTTTGCCGTTAACATTTGAGATGGCACCGAGACTGCTTTGAACACCCTGAAGAATCTGCTTTGCAGCATCTTCCATTGTGTCAGGAACAATGAAGGTGAGTTCCGATGAATAAATTTTATCGTCTTTCGCCGCTTCTTTCCATAATTCGACTGCCTGTTCGCCGCTGTAGCCGAGTGTTACATCTTTGCTTTGCTCGGTAAACGGTTTGCCGTTTGCAGTGCACGACGGCGGAATAAAGCCTTTTGCTTTTGTAAGGAAGTCATATTCTTCATAATCAGGGTCTGAAAGTGAAAGTGCAATAGCGTGGCGTGCATCCTGATTTGCAAGAATTCCGCTGCCTGTGTTTATAATCATCGCCCATGTGATGTTGCTGTAGGGTACAAGTTTTATTTTATCTTTTTCATTGATTGATACGGATTCGTACCCACGCAGATATGCACTGTCATAGTAACCGCTGAGCAGTTTTTCGGCAAGCAGTTCGTTTTCTTCAACAATTTTAAGCGTCAGGTCTGTTGCTTTTGCAGGTGACGGGCCATTGTAATTTTTGTTATTTTTGAGAATATATGATTTGTCAAGTTCATTTGTAACGATAAACTGACCATTGAACATTGTGTACATAAGGTCAAGACCGTATCTGCCGTTTGTTTTCTCGAAAAAGTCACGGTTGCACGGCATTGCCACAGCAGTTGAAAGTGCCTGCATAAAGCCGTTATCAGCAGATGAAAGTGTAATTTCAAGCGTGTATTTATCAACAGCACGCACGCCGAGGCTGTCTGCCGCTGCACTGCCTTCGTATATAGCAGGAGCATTTTCTATGCACGAGATTGTTGAGTAAAGCGGACTTTCCGTTTCGCGGCTCACGGCACGCTGAAGTGCAAAAACAAAATCGTCTGCCGTTATTTCAGGATTATAATCTTCACCCATACGTTCCTGAACGGATTTGAAAATATACCATTTCAGACCTTTCTGAAGATTAAAGGTGTATTTAAGTCCGTCGTTTTCTATGCGCCAACTTGCGGCACAGCCGGGTGTTATATTGCCCTCGTCATCACTTCTTACAAGACCTTCAAAGCAGTTTTCTATAATCAGAAATTCGTCGGATTCGGCTGCAACCTGCGGGTCATAACTGTTGATTTTGCCGCTGAACGGGTAAATCAGATCTATCTTTTTTTCTTTTGCGCCGCAGCCGCTGAAAACAGAAATGACCAGCAGTATGCAGCATATAACTGAAATTGTTTTTTTCATATTTTAATCACCGAAATGTGTTTGATTTTTTAACTGTAATATTATAACAAATTTAATTACATTTGAAAAGGTATATTTTTCAATATTTATTTTCCGTTCATTTTCAATGTTATCCGAAACAAATTTGTCTGCCTGTCCGATTTTTGTAAAAATGACATTGTTTTTGACAAAAATTGCGAAATATATAAAACGCCCGATAGCGTGTTATAAAAACTTTTAGAATATTTTGAAAATTTCCAAAAATTTTTCTTGACATATTAATAAAGAACTATTATTATATATGCACATTTAAAATGGGTAACTGTGTATATGCGGTTTTCCGCAGTGCAGTACGGTGAGCAGAAATTGCACGTTTTACTGTAAATCTCAGTCCATTTTTCAGTAAATCTAAAAGAAACGGAGTGATTACCGACTATGGTAAATGTGAAGGATGTACAACTCGGTACAACTACACGAAAAAGCTTTGCAAAAATCAATGAGGTTATGCAGATGCCGAACCTTATTGAGGTGCAGAAACATTCATACCAATGGTTTCTTGATGAGGGTCTTGAAGAAGTATTCCGTGATATCGGTTCAATAACCGATTATACAGGCAATCTTGTTCTTGATTTTATTGACTACACCATGGACGAGGACCCGAAGTATACTATTGCCCAGTGCAAGGCAAGAGATACCACATATGCAAAACCCCTTAAAGTAAGGGCAAGACTTCAGAATAAGGAAACAGGCGAGGTTAAGGAAAATGTTATCTATATGGGCGATTTCCCGTTGATGACAGATGCCGGCACCTTTGTTATAAACGGTGCTGAAAGATGTATTGTTTCACAACTTGTTCGTTCTCCGGGTGTTTACTACAATATGGAACACGATAAAACAGGTAAGGAACTTTTTACCAATACTGTTATTCCGAACAGAGGTGCGTGGCTTGAATATGAAACAGACGCCAACGACCTGTTTTATGTAAGAATTGATAAGAACAGAAAAATCTTTATAACAACTTTCCTTCGTGCGCTCGGTCTCGGCACTGATGATGAAATCCGTGAATTCTTCGGTGACGATGAAAGAATTGAGGCAACAATCGAAAAGGATACTACCAAAAACCAGGAAGAGGCTCTTCTTGAAGTTTATAAAAAACTTCGTCCGGGCGAACCTCCGACACTTGATACTGCACAGGCTCACCTTGACGGTCTTTTCTTTGATGCACACAGATATGACCTTTCAAAGGTTGGCAGATATAAGTACAACAAAAAACTTGCAATCAGTGACCGTATCACAGGTTACAAACTTACACAGCCGATTATTTCTCCTATGGGTGAATTCCTTGCAGATGCAGGTGAATTTATTACTGAGGAAAAGGCACTTGAAATTGAAAATGCAGGTGTTATGAATGCATTTATTGATGTTGACGGCAGGGAAGTCAAAGTTGTTTCAAACGGCATGGTTGATATTTCAAAGTATGTCGATTTTGACTGCAAGCCGCTCGGCATTAAAGAAAAGGTTTCTTATCGTGTACTCGCTGAAATTCTTGAGAAGTGCGGTGATGATGAGCAGGCACTTAAAGAAGAAATCAAACTTCATCAGGATGATCTTGTACCTAAGCACATTGTTACAGATGATATTTTTGCAACCGTTTCATATCTCATTAACCTTGCAAACGGCGTCGGCACAACAGATGATATTGACCATCTCGGCAACCGCCGTATCCGTGCAGTCGGCGAACTTCTTCAGAATCAGTTCAGAATCGGTTTCACCCGTATGGAAAGAGTTATCCGTGAAAGAATGACTCTTCAGGTTCAGGATGATGAAGAGTCCATCACTCCGCAGGCTCTTATCAATATCCGCCCTGTAGTTGCTGCAATCAAAGAGTTCTTCGGTTCTTCTCCGCTTTCACAGTTTATGGATCAGAACAACCCGCTTGCAGAACTTACGCATAAAAGACGTCTTTCAGCCCTCGGTCCGGGCGGTCTTTCAAGAGACCGTGCAGGTTTCGAGGTTCGAGATGTTCACTATACACATTATGGCCGTATGTGCCCTATCGAAACTCCTGAAGGTCCTAACATCGGTCTTATCTCATATCTTGCTTGCTACAGCCGTCTTAATGAATATGGCTTTATTGAGGCTCCTTACAGAAAGGTAGATAAGGAAACAGGCGTGGTTACATCGGAAGTTGTTTACATGACTGCTGATGTTGAGGATAATTTCACTGTAGCACAGGCAAACGAGCCGCTTGATGAAAACGGAAGATTTTTAAACAAGCGTGTAACCTGCCGTCACAGAGATGAGTTCATTACCTGTGAACCCGAAAAGGTTGACTATATGGACGTTTCGCCTAAGATGGTTGTTTCGGTTGCTACTGCAATGATTCCGTTCCTTGAAAACGATGACGCAAACCGTGCTCTTATGGGTGCAAACATGCAGAGGCAGGCAGTGCCGCTTCTTAAAACAGAGGCTCCCGTAGTCGGTACAGGTATGGAATACAAAGCAGCATATGACTCAGGCGTAGTTGTTGTTGCAAAGCGCGGCGGCGTAGTTACTGCCGTTGACGCAGATACGATTGAAATTACTGTTAAAAAGGGTGAGGTTGATAAGTACGAACTTGTTAAGTTCAGCGGTTCAAACCAGGGAACCTGCATTAACCAGCGCCCGATTGTTTCACTTAATCAGAAGATTGAGGACGGTCAGGTAATTGCCGACGGTCCTGCAACCTGCAACGGTGAAGTTTCACTCGGTAAGAATGCTCTTATAGGATTTATGACCTGGGAAGGTTATAACTATGAGGACGCTGTTCTTATCAATGAAAAAATGGTTCGTGATGATGTTTATACTTCAATTCATATTGAAGAGCATGAACTTGAGGCAAGAGATACCAAACTCGGACCTGAGGAAATCACAAGAGATATTCCGAATGTCGGCGAAGATGCACTCAAAGACCTTGATGAAGACGGTATTATCCGTATCGGTGCTGAGGTTCACAGCGGTGATATTCTTGTAGGTAAGGTTACACCTAAGGGTGAAACAGAACTTACTGCCGAAGAAAGACTTCTTCGTGCAATCTTCGGTGAAAAGGCACGTGAAGTAAGAGATACATCAATGCGTGTTCCTCACGGTGAATACGGTATTGTTGTTGATGTTAAAGTATTTACCCGTGCAGACAGTGACGAACTGAATCCGGGTGTTAATAAAGTAGTAAGAGTTTACATTGCGCAGAAGAGAAAGATTCAGGTCGGCGATAAGATGGCAGGCCGTCACGGAAACAAGGGTGTTGTTTCAAGAGTTCTTCCTCAGGAAGATATGCCGTTCTTACCTGACGGCAGACCGCTTGATATCGTTCTTAACCCGCTCGGCGTACCTTCACGTATGAATATCGGACAGGTACTTGAAGTTCATCTCGGCTATGCGGCAATGGCTCTCGGATGGAAGATGTGCACACCTGTGTTCGACGGTGCTCACGAAGATGATATCCGTGAATGCTTAAAACTTGCAGGTCTTTCGGAAGACGGTAAAACTGTTCTTACAGACGGCAGAACAGGTGAAAAATTTGATAATCCGATTACGGTCGGTTATATGTATTATCTTAAACTGCATCATCTTGTTGATGATAAGATTCATGCCCGTTCAACAGGTCCTTACAGTCTTGTTACACAGCAGCCGCTCGGTGGTAAAGCACAGTTCGGCGGTCAGCGTTTCGGTGAAATGGAAGTTTGGGCACTTGAGGCTTACGGTGCTGCTTACACACTTCAGGAAATCATCACTGTTAAGTCTGACGATGTTGTAGGCCGTGTTAAGACTTACGAGGCAATCGTTAAGGGTGAAAATATTCCTACATCCGGAACGCCAGAGTCCTTCAAGGTATTGTTTAAAGAACTTCAGGCTCTCGGCCTTGATACACGTCTTTACGATAAGGAAGGCAATGAGGTTGAACTTAAACAGGATCTCGATGACGGAACAGGCATTCAGCCTATTGATGACAATGCTTTCACTGAAGTTAATGATTTTGACAACGCAGGCGAGGGCTTCTCAATAGAAGATGCAGAAGATGAAGGTCAGGAAGCAGGTCAGTCTGATATGTTTAACGGAATTTTTGCTGATGAATCAGATTTTATGGATTCCGATGACGAATAATGAATGACTGAAAACGCTATTACATTAATATATAAAGGAGTGCTTCCAAATGATAAATGAAAATGAATTCAGTTCAATAAAAATCGGTCTTGCATCTCCCGAACAGATCAGAAAATGGTCTTACGGAGAGGTTACAAAGCCTGAAACCATAAACTACAGAACTCTTAAGCCTGAAAGAGACGGTCTTTTCTGCGAAAGAATTTTCGGACCTATGAAGGACTGGGAATGTCACTGCGGAAAGTACAAAAGAGTTCGTTATAAAGGTAAAGTCTGCGAACGCTGCGGCGTTGAAATCACACGTTCAAAGGTTCGCCGTGAAAGAATGGGTCATATCGAACTCGCTGCCCCTGTATCACATATCTGGTATTTCAAGGGCATTCCGAGCCGTCTCGGTCTTGTGCTCGACATCAGCCCGAGATACCTTGAAAAGGTGCTTTATTTCGCACTTTATATTGTAACCGACCCGGGTGATACACCGCTTGAAAAGATGCAGATTCTTAATGAAAAAGAATATGCAGAAATGCGTGAAAGATATGAAGATGATTTTGAGGCAGGAATGGGTGCTGAGGCAATCAAAAAACTGCTTCAGGATATTGATGTTTTCAAACTTCGTGATGAACTTACTCAGGAACTTGACGGCGCTACAGGTCAGAAACGTGTAAGACTTCTTAAAAGACTTGATGTTGTTGATGCTTTCTGTAAGAGCGATAACAAACTTGAATGGATGATTCTTGATGTTATCCCTGTTGTTCCGCCCGATATCCGTCCGATGGTTCAGCTTGACGGCGGCAGATTTGCAACATCAGACCTTAATGATCTCTACAGACGTGTTATCAACAGAAACAACCGTCTTAAGAGACTTCTTGAACTCGGCGCACCTGATATTATCGTAAGAAATGAAAAGAGAATGCTTCAGGAATCTGTAGACGCTCTTATTGACAACGGCAGACGAGGCAGACCTGTTACAGGTCCTAACAACCGTCCGCTCAAGTCACTTTCGGATATGCTTAAAGGTAAGCAGGGTCGTTTCCGTCAGAATCTTCTCGGTAAACGTGTTGACTATTCAGGCCGTTCCGTTATTGTTGTAGGTCCTGAACTTAAAATGCATCAGTGCGGTCTTCCTAAGGAAATGGCTATTGAACTTTTCAAGCCTTTCGTTATGAAACGCCTTGTTGCAACAGGTGCTGCATCAAATATTAAATCAGCAAGAAAAATGGTAGAGCGTGCAGCAAATCCTGCTGTTTGGGATGCTCTTGAAGTTGTAATCAAGGATCATCCTGTAATGCTTAACCGTGCCCCCACACTTCACCGTCTTGGTATTCAGGCATTTGAGCCTGTTCTTGTTGAAGGAAGAGCAATCAAACTTCATCCGCTTTCCTGTACGGCGTTCAATGCTGACTTTGACGGTGACCAGATGGCTGTTCACGTACCGCTTTCGGCAGAGGCTCAGGCAGAGGCACGTATGCTTATGCTTGCTGCTAATAACCTGCTTAAACCGTCAGACGGTAAGCCTGTTGCAGTTCCTACACAGGATATGGTTATCGGTTCATATTACCTTACAATGATTAAAGAGGGCGAACCGGGTCAGCCTAAGTTCTTTACAAATGAAGACAGAACAGAAGAAATTACATTTGATAAGGCTAAGGAATTAACAAAAGGTGATCTTTCAGACGCTGAAATCCTTTGCGATTATGATGATTTTGCACTTGCAGAAAATTACGGTATTTACCGTGCATTCAGAATTTTCAGAGATAAAGATGAGGCTATGATGGCATATCAGGAGGGTTCTCTCGGTATGCATTCACCGGCAAGAATTCGTGTTTCAAAGGAAACGGAAGACGGTATTAAATCTGCTGTTATCGTCACAACAATCGGACGTATTATCTTCAACAATCCTATTCCGCAGGATCTCGGCTTTGTTGACCGTTCAAATCCTGATAATGAGTTTGAACCTGAAATCGGCTTTGTTGTTAAGAAGAAACAGTTAGGTCAGATTGCAGACAGACTTATTACTGTTCACGGTGTATCTGTTGCATCGGTTGCTCTTGACGCTATAAAGGCTCAGGGCTATAAATATTCAACAGTGTCAGGCACAACGGTTGCTGTATGCGATGCACTTATTCCGGATGCTAAAAAGTCTTTCCTTGATGAGGCTGAAAAGAAGGTTGACGAAATTACTGCCAACTATAATTACGGTCTTATCACAAATGAAGAACGTTCATCTGCCGTTATTAAGGCTTGGGAAGACTGTACAAATAAAGTTACAAATGAACTTACTTCAAACTTTGACGGTACGCATAACCCGATTCATATGATGGTAGACTCCGGTGCTCGTGGTAGTACTGCTCAGTTGCGTCAGCTCGCAGGTATGAGAGGTCTTATTGCAAACACAGCAGGTAAAACAATCGAAATCCCGATTCGTGCGAACTACCGTGAAGGTCTTAATATTCTTGAATACTTCATTTCATCACGTGGTGCACGTAAAGGTCTTGCAGATACGGCTCTTCGTACTGCTGACTCAGGTTATCTTACACGTCGTCTTGTTGACGTATCACAGGACGTTATTATCCGTGATGATGACTGCGGCTGCCATGAAGGCATTGTCGTTAAGGCTATTATGGATGGTAACCGTGAACTTGAATCACTTCACGAAAGACTTGTCGGCAGATTCCCGCTTGACCCTGTTATTGATGAGGCAACAGGTGAAGTTCTTGCCGCTCCTGATGAAATGATGACTCCTGAAATTGCAGATAAAATTGTTGCTGCAGGTATCAAAGAAGTTAAAATCCGTTCACTTATCACATGTAAGTCACGTCACGGCGTTTGCCGCAAGTGCTATGGTTCAAACCTTGCATTCAACGAGCCTGTTCAGGTTGGTGAGGCAGTCGGTATTATTGCTGCGCAGTCAATCGGTGAACCGGGTACACAGCTTACAATGAGAACGTTCCACACCGGCGGTATCGCAGGCGGTGAAGATATTACACAGGGTCTTCCGCGTGTAGAAGAATTGTTTGAGGCAAGAAAGCCTAAGCAGTATGCTATTCTTTCTGAAATTGACGGTACTGTTCGTTTTGAGGAAATCAAAAAGTCAAATCACGTTGTTGTTACAAACAGCGAAACGCTTGAAGAAAAGAAATATCTTATTCCTTACGGTTTCAGACTTCACGAAGAAATTGTTGAGGGTGCAAAGGTTGTTAAGGGTCAGGAACTCACTTACGGTTCAAAGAATCCGCACGACGTACTTGCAATTCTCGGCGAAGAGGCAGTTTATAATTACCTTATCCGTGAAGTTCAGTTCGCTTACCGTACACAGGGTGTTGATATCAACGATAAGCACATTGAGGTTATCGTTCGTCAGATGCTCAAGAAATGTACAGTTGACGAAGAGGGCGATACAGATCTTGTTTCAGGCACAATGGTTGATGTTGCTGCTGTTGATGAGGCAAATGAGATTATCGAAAACAGAATCAAAGCAGGCGAGACAAACCTTAAGAAAGCAACTTATATTCCTATTCTTATGGGTATCACAAAGGCTTCACTTGCTACGGATTCCTTCCTCTCAGCCGCTTCATTCCAGGAAACAACAAGAGTTCTTACCGATGCCGCTATCAGAGGCAAGAGCGATCCGCTTATCGGTCTTAAAGAAAACGTTATTATCGGTAAACTTGTTCCTGCCGGAACAGGTATGGATGTATTCCGTGATGTTGATGTTGTTCCGAGTTATTTCTCTGCAGAAGGCTCAGAAGAAATTTTAAATTTAGAACAATTGCAAAAGTTATTGACAAACAGTGTTAATGAGTGATATAATTCTAATTTGTGTGGGTGAAGATTTGTCATTTCTCACAAATAAGACGGAATATTTTCGTTAAAATGCACATATTAAACGGGGCAGCATTTGCTGCCCTGCTGATGTGCGTTTAAATGACAGTTTAAATTTTATACTTTTTTGAACTGCCATTTATGCGCATATTGCGTATAAAATAATCAGAAAGGAGATAAACTATTGCCTACCTTTAACCAGTTAGTAAGAACAGGACGTAAGTCCCTTGAAAAGAAGGCTAAAGCACCGGCTCTTTTAAAGAGTCTCAACACAAAGAAGAATGTTATGAACGATAACAATTCTCCTCAGAAGCGCGGCGTTTGCACAGCAGTTAAAACTGCAACACCGAAGAAGCCTAACTCAGCTCTTCGTAAAATTGCCCGTGTTCGTTTGACAAACGGTATGGAAGTTTCTGCTTACATTCCGGGTGTTGGTCATAACCTTCAGGAACACTCTGTTGTTATGGTTCGCGGCGGCCGTGTTAAGGACCTTCCCGGTGTGCGTTACCACATCATCCGCGGAACACTTGATACTCAGGGCGTTAACGGCAGAATGCAGAGCCGTTCAAAGTACGGTGCTAAAAGACCTAAGGCTGCTAAGAAGTAATTGAAACTTAGCAGAAAAGTTATTCTTATGGAAAAACAATAGTTTATACCTTATTTATATAAGCGTGTAGCCTACTTGTTGACTCCACGGGAAAACCGAGTACCTATGAACTCATTATTATTTATGAAGGAGGGAAGCGAAGATGCCAAGAAGAGGCCAGATCGCTAAGCGTGATGTTTTACCTGATCCGCTTTACAATTCAAAACTTGTAACTCGTTTGATCAACAACATTATGTATGATGGAAAAAAGGGTGTCGCACAGAAAATTGTTTACGGTGCATTTGACATCATTAAAGAAAAAACAGGTAACGATCCGTTAGAAACTTTTGAAGCTGCTATGGAAAATGTTATGCCTGTTCTCGAGGTAAAGGCTCGCCGTGTCGGCGGTGCAACTTACCAGGTTCCTCTTGAAGTTCGTCCTGAAAGAAGACAGACTCTCGGCTTGCGTTGGATTACTTTATATTCACGTCAGCGTTCGGAAAGAACTATGAAGGAACGCCTTGCTGCTGAAATTTTAGATGCTACTAATAAGACCGGCGGCGCAGTTAAGAAGTGTGATGATACACATAAGATGGCAGAAGCAAACAAAGCATTTGCTCATTTCAGATATTAATCCGTTTAAAGTTTTTGGGAGGATATTATGCCAAGAAAAGTATCTCTTGAAATGACAAGAAATATTGGTATCATGGCACATATCGACGCAGGTAAAACCACTACAACTGAGCGTATTCTGTATTACACAGGTAAAACTCATAAGATTGGTGAAACGCACGATGGTGCTGCTACTATGGACTGGATGGAGCAAGAGCAGGAAAGAGGTATTACAATCACTTCTGCTGCAACAACATGCTTCTGGAAAGACCATAGAATTAATATTATTGATACCCCGGGACACGTTGATTTCACTGTAGAAGTACAGCGTTCACTTCGTGTTCTTGACGGCTCTGTTACTGTTCTTTGCGCAAAGGGCGGTGTAGAGCCTCAGTCTGAAACAGTATGGCGTCAGGCTGACGATTACAATGTACCGAGAATGATCTATGTTAATAAGATGGACATTATGGGTGCAGACTTTTATAATGTTCTCAACATGGTAAGAGAAAGATTTAAATGCAACGCAGTTCCGATTCAGCTTCCTATCGGCGCTGAGGATACATTCAGAGGTATTGTAGACCTTATCGCTATGGACGCAGAGATTTACTACGATGATATGGGCAACGATGTCCGTCACGAGGAAATCCCTGAAGATATGAAGGAACTTGCACAGAAATACCACGAGGAACTCATCGAGGCTGTTGCAGAGCAGGATGAAGCCCTTATGGAGAAATATTTTGAAGGCGAAGAACTTACAATCGCTGAAATTAAAAAGACAATCAGAAAAGCAACATGTGCAGGTGAAATGGTTCCGATTACCTGCGGCACATCTTACAGAAACAAGGGCGTTCAGCCGCTTCTTGATGCTGTTGTAGATTATATGCCTGCACCTACAGATGTTGAATCAATTAAGGGTATTAACCCTGATACAGATGAGGAAGAATTCCGTCATTCTTCAGATGACGAGCCGTTCTCAGCACTTGCATTCAAGATTGCTACAGACCCGTTCGTTGGTAAGATTTGTTTCTTCCGTGTATATTCAGGTACACTTAATTCAGGCACTCAGGTTTATAACTCAGTTAAGGGTCACAGAGAAAGAATGGGTCGTATTCTTCTTATGCACTCAAACCACAGAGAAGATATCGACACTGTTTATGCAGGTGATATCGCTGCTGCAGTTGGTCTTAAGAATACAACAACTGGTGATACTCTCTGCGATGAGAATCACCCGATTATTCTTGAATCAATGAACTTCCCTGAGCCTGTTATCCGTGTTGCTATTGAACCTAAAACAAAGGCCGGCCAGGAAAAAATGGGTATTGCTCTTGCAAAACTTGCAGAAGAAGACCCGACTTTCAAAGCTTATACAGATGAAGAAACAGGACAGACAATTATTGCAGGTATGGGTGAACTTCACCTTGAGATTATTGTTGACCGTCTTCTTCGTGAATTCAAGGTAGAGGCTAATGTTGGTGCTCCTCAGGTAGCATATAAAGAAACCATTCAGCAGGAATCAATGTCTGATACTAAATATAAGCGTCAGTCAGGTGGTTCGGGTCAGTACGGTCACGTTAAAATCCGTATGTCACCGAACCTTGATGAAAACGGCATCGGCAAGGGTTATGAATTTGTTAACTCTGTTGTCGGCGGTGCTATTCCTAAGGAATATATCCCTGCTGTTGACGCAGGTATCCAGGGCGCTATGAAGAGCGGTATCCTTGCAGGCTACCAGATGGTAGATATCAAGGTTGAACTTTATGATGGATCTTATCACGAAGTTGACTCTTCCGAAATGGCATTCAAGATTGCAGGTTCTATGGCGTTCAAAGATGCTGCTAAGAAAGCAAACCCGATTATTCTTGAACCTATGATGAAGGTTACAGTTATCGTTCCTGAAGAATATATGGGCGATGTTATCGGTGACCTTAACTCACGCCGTGGTCAGATTCAAGGTATGGAAGACAGAACAGGTGCTAAGCAGATTAACTCACGTGTTCCGCTTTCAGAGATGTTTGGTTATGTAAATGACCTTCGTTCAAAGACTCAGGGTCGCGGACAGTATACAATGGAACCGGACGGTTATGAGCCTGTTCCTAAGTCAATTTCTGAAGGCATTATTGCCGACAGAGCAAAAAAAGACTAATTAATATTAAATTTTAAGCAAAGGACTTGATATTTTATCTTTTCTTTGCTAAAATAACATTAACAATTACACATTGTAAATTAAAGGTAAATTTAAGGAGGAAATTTCCAATGGCTAAGGAAAAATTCAACCGATCAAAACCACATGTAAACATTGGTACAATCGGTCACGTAGACCACGGTAAAACAACTCTTACCGCAGCTATCACAAAGTACCTTGCTAACAAGGGTTATGCAAAGTTTGAAGACTATGCAGATATTGATAAGGCTCCGGAAGAAAGAGAACGTGGTATCACAATCAACACTGCACACGTAGAGTATGAAACAGACGCTCGTCACTATGCTCACGTTGACTGCCCCGGACATGCTGACTATATCAAGAACATGATTACAGGTGCTGCTCAGATGGACGGTGCAATTCTTGTTATCGCTGCAACTGACGGTCCTATGGCTCAGACAAAAGAGCATCTTCTTCTTGCTCGTCAGGTTGGCGTACCTTACATCGTAGTATTTATGAATAAGTGCGACCAGGTAGACGATGAAGAACTTCTTGAACTCGTTGAAATGGAAATTCGTGAAACTCTTGATGAGTATGAATTCCCGGGTGATGATACTCCTATCATCAAGGGTTCAGCACTTAAAGCTCTTGAAGCTGCATCAAATGATGATCCTGCTTGTGCTTGCATTCAGGAACTCATGGATGCTGTTGACAGTTATATTCCAACTCCTGACCGTAAGGCAGACCTTCCTTTCCTTATGCCTGTTGAAGACGTATTCACAATCACCGGTCGTGGTACAGTTGCTACAGGTAGAGTAGAGCGTGGTCAGCTCAAGATGGGCGAAGAAGTTGAAATCGTAGGTCTTAAGGACGAAATCGATAAGACTGTTTGCACAGGTATCGAAATGTTCCGTAAACTTCTTGATTATGCTGAAGCAGGTGACAACATCGGTTGTCTTCTTCGTGGTGTTCAGAGATCAGACATTGAACGTGGTCAGGTTCTTGCTAAGCCGGGTTCAATTCACCCACACACAAAGTTCTCAGGTCAGGTTTATGTATTAAGCAAGGATGAAGGCGGTCGTCATACTCCTTTCTTCAATAACTACCGTCCTCAGTTCTATTTCAGAACAACAGACGTTACAGGTGTTATCACTCTTCCAGAAGGTACAGAGATGTGTATGCCCGGTGATAACGTTGTTATGAATGTTGAACTTATTACTCCTATCGCTATCGAAGAAGGTCTTCGTTTCGCTATCCGTGAAGGCGGCAGAACAGTAGGTTCAGGCGTTGTTACAGCAATCAACGAGTAATTTATAATTACAACTTTTAAGAGCAACCGAAAGGTTGCTCTTTTTTATATGCTTCGCTAAATCGGCTGAATCCCGCCTTTTGCTCAGGGGCAGTACCAGTGTACGGCACCCATTCGCAAAATGCAAAATTCATCCCGATTTATCAAACCATATTTTATAGGAGGAGGTTTTGTGCCTCCCGTCTGATTTCACCTTTAATATTTTTCTTGACAACATATGTATCCGTCTTGTATAATAAAATTACACAAAAACCGTGTTTGTGTAAAAATTTTTAAAGGAGTATATTTATGAAAAAGACCTTAAGTATTATTTTAGCCATAGTTATGGCGATGTCTGTTTTCTCAGGCATCAGTTTTTCAGCCTTTGCCGCTGATGTTAAGCAGGTTGAAGTCTGCCTGTCAAAGCCGATTACCGTGATTGAAAATACTGATGGCTTTTGGGCAGAATGCGGAAGAGAAGAATATTTTTTGTATGACTATTATTTCAGTGTTGAAGATACAGTAAAAGTCATAATGAGTGATGGTACTGAGATTGAATATTTCATTTCAGATGACGGCGAATATTTTGTTGATGAAAACGATAATGTTCTTGATTGGTATGTATATGATAATCAGGAAAAAGAGCATTGGGGAATCGGAACGCATAAGGCATATTTTGTGGTTTGTGATAATCGCGGAATACCTCTTGCTGAGGGAGAGTTTCCTGTTCAGGTAATTTCTTCTCCCGTTAAATCTGTGAGCACTTCTTTTACAGTAAAGAAAATTTCAGAAAATACATATGGTTTCTGGGATATTGATGATAACGGCAATAATTATTTTCATTATGTTCCCGATTATCTTTTTGAAGAGGGCGATAGAATTACCCTTAATATGAAAGACGGCAGTTCTGTGGCTTATACCTTTAAGGAACTGTATTTTGAAGAGGAAGACTGGTCATATTATGCATTCATTAATGATGCCGGTGAAGAACTTTCGGTAGTATTTGACCTTGACAATCAGTATGATGAACATTGGGGTTTAGGTACGCACGAATTTTATCCGTTCCTGCCCGATTACGGTATTGATTTTGCATTTTCAGTTGACATTGTTAAAGGTTCTCAGGATACCTGTTGGCATAATACGGAGTGGCAGTTTAAAAACGGAATTTATCAAAGTGAATGTCCAGGCTGCGGCAAGATAACAAAAATGCCGTTTACAGATCTTGAAGGCTATGATAATTACGTGGATTTTCTTGCGTATACATCAGTATATAATGAATTTCTCAGAGGAATAAATCCGCCTGATAACACTGTTTTTGCACCAACAAGAACTATAAACCGTGCAATGCTCGTAACTATTCTTTACAGAATGGCAGGTGAGCCTTATGCAAACGGCGGCAATCCGTATTCATCAACACCGTTTACGGATATTATTGATAGTAATGCATATTATTATGATGCTGCATGCTGGGCACTCAAAAACGGTATTACAACAGAAACTACATTTAAACCGTTTGATAACGTAACAAGAGAGCAAACGGCAACATTATTATTCAGATATGCAAAACTTAACGATATGATTGGTTATGACGGTTATAAAGATGTTAATCTTAAATCGGAATATCTTGATGCGTCACTTATTCATCCTTGGGCAGTCGAGGCTATGCAGTGGGCTAATTATAACGATATGATTACCGGAACCTTGCAGGGATTTGCTAATCCCGGTTTTGCAACTTTGCGTATTCATGCATCAAAAATTCTTTACGGATTCGGTTATCTTTGTGATATCGGCAATTTTGAGTAATTGAATTACTTATGGCGGGGTGTATTTACCTCGCCTTTTCTTTTATTGCTTTTTTGTAAATAAAATGTATTTGTGTTGCCGATGTGATGATAATTTGATATAATATATCTATTGTTATTTCGGGTGATTTTATGGAAAAAATGCTTGAAAATTTAACAGGAACTGTTGAGGATATTACTTTTTTCAATGAGGAAAACGGCTTTACTGTTATGGAAATTACTGCCGCAGACGGTGAGGCTGTTACTGTTGTGGGCACTTTTCCCCGAATGGTCGAGGGTGAAGAGGTTTTACTGTCAGGCGAGTGGGGAATTCACCCGTCATTCGGCAGGCAGTTCAAGGCAAGCCTTGTTGAAAGAACGATGCCTGCGGATACGGCAGGTATTCTGCGCTATCTTGCAAGCGGAATTATAAAAGGTGTGCGCGAGGCAACGGCAGTTAAAATTGTTGAGGCATTCGGCAGTGAATCACTTGAGGTTATTGAAAATGATGTGAACCGTCTTGCCTCAGTGCCCGGTATCAGCAAACCCAAGGCACGTAAAATTCAGGAGGAATACAAAAAACAGTTTGCCGCCCGTGAGGTTATGACAGGCTTGACTGCTCTTGGCTTAACGCAGGATGAAGCGTTTAAAGCCTATAATATGTACCGCTCGGCGGCACTTGAGATTATCAGCGAAAATCCATATGCTTTTGTAGGCGCAAACGGTTACAGTTTTGATCGTGCCGAGGAAATTTCGCTTAATATGCAGACTCCGCCGCTTTTTGATTACAGAAGTCAGGCGATGGTTGTATATGTTGTGAATTACAATTTACGAAACGGTCATACTTGTGTGCCGAGAAATTCTGTTGTAAAAAGAGCAAAGGATTATCTTGAATGTAACGAAGATGCTGTTGAAGAGGCGATTGATACTGCGCTTGATGCAAAACAACTTTTTTCGGAAAATATTGACGGTAAAGATTATCTTTTTATGCCTGAAATTTACCATGCGGAAAAAGATGTTGCAGATAGAATTAAAGTTATGGTGAATTATCCGCCGCAGCAAAGTGAAATCAGTCCGTCAGAGGTGTATGCCTTTGAAAAAGCAAATGATATTGAGTTTGACGAAAAGCAAAGGCAGGCAATCGAAATTGCCGTGAATAAAGGAATGCTTATTTTAACAGGCGGGCCGGGTACGGGTAAAACGACAACCGTTAAAGGCATTATAACGCTTATGAAGAACAGAGGCTTCAATGTTGCCCTTGCCGCACCTACGGGCAGGGCGTCAAAGCGTATGACCGAACTTACGGGTTATGATTCAAAAACGATTCACCGATTGCTTGAAGTGGAGTATCGTGAGGGAGCAACAGAGCCGACATTTGTATATAACAGAAAAAATCCGCTTGATGTTGACGCTGTTATTGTTGATGAACTTTCAATGGTGGATATTACAATCTTCAACAGTCTGCTTGATGCACTTCCGCTCCACGCCCGTCTTATTATGGTTGGTGATAAAGATCAGTTGCCGCCCGTCGGCGCAGGCAATGTTTTAAAGGATTTAACCGACAGCGGAATGATTCCTGTTGTGGCGCTTGATAAGGTTTTCCGTCAGGCAATGCAAAGTCTTATTGTTACAAATGCACATCACGTTGTAAACGGCGAAATGCCTGATTTAAGCCGGCACGATGCGGCTTCCGATTTTTTTCTTCTTAAAGAAAATTCCAAATATAACGCACCGAGAAAGATTGTTGACCTTGTTACAAGGCGTCTGCCTGCAACTTATGGCTATAACAGTAAGACGGATATTGAGGTGCTCTGCCCGTCACGAAAAGGTGAGGTAGGGTGCGAAAACATTAATATTCTTTTGCAGGAAAAACTCAATCCGCCCGACAGGAGCAAAAAAGAACTGCGCAATAAAGGCTATATTCTCCGTGAGGGGGATAAAGTTATGCAGATTAAAAATAACTACGATGTGCCGTGGTTTAAAAGCAGTGAAAACGGTACGGGCGTTTTTAACGGCGACATTGGAATTCTGACTAAGATTGACAGAGCAAATGATATTCTGAATGTTAAGTTTGATGACCGCGAGGCGATGTATTCGCTTGAAAATGCAAATGAACTTGAACTTGCTTACGCAATGACAGTTCATAAAAGTCAGGGCTCTGAATTTGATGCGGTTGTTATGCCTGTGCTTGCAACACCGCCCAAACTTGCTTACAGAAATCTGTTTTACACTGCGCTTACAAGGGCGAAAAATCTGCTTGTGCTTGTAGGCAATGAGTCTTCTGTTAAAGCGATGGTTGATAATGATAAAAAAAGCAGGCGCTACAGTGCATTAAATCATTTTTTAACTGTTGACAACGATGAATTTATACAGTAACATTATTTATGAATTTATATTTTACATATACTAAGGACTGAAATTATGTTTGGCTATGATTTGGGCATAGATTTAGGTTCGGATTCTATTGTGATTTCCGTTCCCGGCAAGGGAATTGTTGTAAATGAACCGTCTTATGTTGCCTATGATACTGAAAAGGAAAAGGTTTTATATGCAGGCAGGCGTGCCTATTATTTAGAGGGCAGAGAGCCTATGGGAATTACCGTTATCCGGCCTGTTGTAAACGGTGCAATTACAAATTATGACGTTGCACTTAAAATGGTTAAGTTTTTTATAGATAAGGTAATCGGCAAAAGCATTTTTAAGCCGAGGGTTGTTGCGTCTGTTTCTGCACTCAGCACAGATGTTGAACGCAGAACGCTGATTTCAGTTATGATTTCGGCAGGTGTACGATCAGTATGTCTTGTTGAAGAGCCGCTTTGTGCCGCATTCGGTGCAGGCGTTGATCCGACACTGCCAACGGGTGTTTTTGTAATTGATATCGGTGCAGGCTCAACAGATATGGCGGTTATCAGTCAGGGAAGTATGAGTCAGAATGAAACCGTTAAGATTGCAGGCAACAGGCTTGATGAAGAAATTATAAAGTATTTTAAGGAGCAGTATTCCGTTCTTATCGGCAGGCGTACCGCTGAAGAAATTAAAAATAATATCGGCTGTGCCGTACCGCGTGAAGAAGACGTTGTAATGCAGGTTAAAGGCAGAAATATTTCTACAGGTCTGCCTGACAGTATTGAGGTTACGGGCAATGAAATTTATGAGTGCCTCAAACCGCTTTTTGATGTGCTTTGTGAAACTGCGACGGCTCTTTTTGAACGGACTACACCGCAACTTGTTGCAGATATTACAAAATCTGCCGTTATTCTGACAGGCGGCTGCTCTGCAATTTACGGCATAGATAAAATGTTTTCAGATGCGCTCGGTGTTGATGTTACGATTGCGCCAAGGGCAGAACTCTGTGTTGCAAAAGGCACAATGATTGCACTTAATAAAATGCATATTCTTGATGAATACGGCTATCGTTTTCAGACAAAGCAGGATGTTCGCATAAGATAAATCTAATTTAAAGGAGGAACGGATATGGGTCAATTTTCAGAATTTTATCCCACTGTCTGTTTCTCTTATTTTATGGCGATAATACTGCTTACAGTTATACTCGGCAATCCTGTTTATATTTTGCTTTCGTTTTTGTTTGCTTTTTTATACAGATTGAAAATTGCAGGCAAAAATGCATTATCGTCGCTTAAATTTATTTTTCCTGTTATACTTCTGACCGGTGTATTCAATATGTTTTTCAGCCATTTCGGCGTTACAAGGCTTTTTTCAGTCGGCAGTTATGATTTTACGCTCGAAAGCCTTTTGTTCGGCTTGTCTACGGGCGTAATGCTCGGGTCGGTAATTCTGTGGTTTCTGTGTTATACAGATGTTGTGACAAGCGAAAAGTTTATTGCGGTTTTCGGCGGTTTTATGCCGAATCTTGCACTTCTTTTTTCAATGGTGCTTAGGTTTATTCCGCTTATGGTTAAAACCTCAAACGAGATTAAAGAGGCAAATATCGGTCTTGGAAAAGAGGTTCGGGGACTGAAAAACAGTATAAACAGATTTTCGTGCCTTGTTTCAATTTCACTTGAAAAAAGTATGGAAACTGCCGACGCCATGCGCAGCAGAGGATTTGGAAGCGGAAAAAGAAAACCGTTCAACAGATATAAATTCAGTATTGCCGACGGTGTTATGCTTGCCGTTTTGCTTGCAATATCGGCGGTAGTTCTCGTTTCATATGTTTTAAAAATTAATACATTCACTTTTGAACCGAAACCGGCTTTTGAAAATATTAATGTGATTTTTTATGTTTTGTTTGCAATACTGTCGGCATTGCCTGTCGCAGTTGATTGTGCAGGAGAGATTAAATGGCATTTCTTGAAATCGAAAATTTAAGTTTTACATATCCGAATTGCGATGAAAAAGCGCTTGACGGTGTTAATATTTCTGTTTCAGAGGGCAGCCTTTGCCTTGTTGTCGGTAAATCGGGCAGCGGAAAATCCACTCTTCTGCGTCTGCTGAAAAAAGAAATTGCGCCAAGCGGTAAAATCAGCGGAAAGATAAAAATGGTAACAGACAATATCGGTTTTGTAAGTCAGAATGTTGAAAGCAATATTGTTACGGACACAGTCTCATCCGAACTTGCCTTTTCACTTGAAAATAAAGGCGTCGGCAGAGAAAAAGCAGGGCTGAAAATTGCTGAAACGGCGAGTTATTTTAATCTGAACGGCATTTATAATGATAAAACAGACAGCCTTTCGGGCGGCACAAAGCAACTTTTGTCGCTTGCATCTGTTGTTATTTCAAATCCTGATATGATTATTTTTGATGAGCCTGTTTCACAACTTGACCCGGTTTCCGCCGAGAATTTTTTGAACACTGTGCTGAAACTGAACAGGGAACAGGGGATAACCGTTTTAATAAGCAGTCATAAAATTGATAAGTTGCTGCCGGTTGCAGACAAAATTATTTATCTTGAAAACGGCAGGGCAGATACTTTTGATAAGCCGCAGGAATTTGCGGATTTTCTGCTTGAAAGCAGCAGCAATTTTAAATCGGTTCTGCCTGCTTATACGCAGGCTTTAAGCGGTGCGCCGATTGATTTTATAACGGCGAAAAAACAGATTTCAGACACTCAATTCACCGAAAATCATATTGACATTATTGATGATAATGAAAAGGCTCTTTTTGCTAAAAATCTTTGCTTTGCATATAAAAAAGGGCAGAAAAATGTTTTGTTCCGCCTGAATTTCTGCGCTTATAAAGGTAAAATTAATGCAGTTGTAGGCGCAAACGGCAGCGGCAAAACAACGCTTTTAAAAATTCTGTCGGGTATTTATAAGCCATACAGCGGCAAGGTGAAAGCATACGGCAAAATATGCTATATGCCGCAGAATGTGAAAACAATGTTTTTGAAGGATACTGTTTTTGAAGAACTTGACTGTGATGATATTTACTTAAAACAGTTTGGTTTGATGCATTTAAAGAGCAGAAATCCGTTTGATTTAAGCGGCGGCGAGGAACAGCGCCTTGCGATTGCGAAAATTGTAAAAACAGGCGCAGATATTATTCTGCTTGACGAGCCTACAAAATCGGTTGATGCCCCGTTCAAAGCAGAACTTGCCGAAATGCTTAAATCTTTGTGCAGAAAAGGTAAAACGATTGTTATTGTTACACATGATTTGGAATTTGCAGGCAGGTACTGTGATTTTGCCTCGTTTTTGTTTGACGGTGACATTATTGTATCTGATGAGCGTAAAAGATTTTTTACAAATCTTGATGTTTATACAACCGTTCTTTCGAGGCTGACAAACGGTCGGGCAATTTGCGTGGATGATATAAAGGGTTATAATGAGTAAAAAAAATAAATTACTGTCTGCCGTTTTAATTGTGCTGACAGGTATTCTGATTGTTTTATGGCAGATTTTTTGGGCTGAAAATACATCTTATTATATTGTAAGCGCAGTGATTTTACTGCTTTCACTTGTGCCGTTTTTTGCCGAATTTGAGCGTTCAAGGCCGTCTGCGAGGGAGATGGCGCTGCTCTCTGTTTTGATTGCGCTTGCAGTGGCATCAAGGGCAGTGTTTTATCTTATTCCGCAGTTCAAGCCAATCGGCGCAGTTGTAATTGCCTCTGCGGTCTGCCTCGGCGCAAGCAGGGGATATATAGTCGGCGCATTTTCGGCGTTTGTTTCAAATTTTATTTTCGGTCAGGGACTTTTTACTCCGTTTCAGATGGTTGCACTCGGGCTTGTGGGCTTTATTTCAGGTTTGATATTTGACAAAATCAACGCAAACAGAGTAAATCTTGCCGTTATCGGGTTTGTTCTTACATCTGTTTTATATGGCATTATTGTAGATACAAGTTCTGTTCTTACAATGGTGAATGACTATAATTTTGCCTCGGTATTAGCCGTTTATGCCGCAGGCGTGCCGTTTTCACTGATTTTCGGCAGTGCAACGGCGCTGTTTCTGTTTCTTTTCGGCGAACCGTTTATTAAAAAAATAAAGCGTATTGTTGTTAAATATGACATTAATAAAAAGATGGAAAATGGTGATATTTATGGCTGATAAAAATAAAAATCCTATTGAAAAACTTGCTTCGTTTGCGTTTACAATGGGCATTTTGGGCGTTGCAACTATTGGTATCTGCCCTGCATTCGGTGTAATGGCAATGGTTGTGCCGATAATTATGAAAATAAAAAAAGCACCTGTCAGCGAAGAGGTGGGCAGTAAAAACAAAAAGTCTCTTTTCCTCGGCGCAGTCGCAGTTGTAATGTTTTTTATTGATATTGCAATTATATCGTTTGCACACGCAAAACTCGGTTGGTTTAACTGAATATAAAAAGCGCAGCGATAAGCGTTTCTGTTTTAATTATTGATTGAATTTCAAAAGTTTATGATTGAATTTCGTAATTTATTTTGCTGTGCTTAATATATAATTATAGTAGAATTTTATATTTTTCGGAGGTAAAAATGAACAGAATTTGGTTTAAAGAAACTGCCAAAAAATGGCGCGAGGCTTTGCCGATAGGCAATGGTTATACAGGCGTTATGATATACGGCTCGCATAAAAACGAAAGGCTTTGTTTTAATGACGGCACTTTGTGGTCAGGCTATCCTAAGGACTATAATTCTACCGAGAGTTTTGAAAATCTTGAAAAAGTCAGACAATTGATTTTTGACGGCAGAAACAGTGAGGCAGATGCTCTTTGTGAGGATAAACTCACAGGCTTTTACAGTGAGGCGTTTATGCCTCTTGGTGATATTCTGCTTGATTTTAAGGGAACAGATAAAAAGATAACTTCAAGAAGTCTTGACCTTTCAACAGGCGTTCACACTGTTTGGTCAGGTACATGTAAATCTGAAATTTTTTCATCTTATCCTGACAAAGTTACGGCTTATAAAATCCGTGCTGTTAAGCCCATTTCGCTGAAAATGAGTGCACAAAGCAAACTTCACAGCAGTGTAAGCGTTCATTCAGGCGTACTTTCTCTTTTCGGCAGTGCACCTGATTATGCTGCACCGAATTACCTCAGAACAGAGCAGAATCCTATCAGGTATAACGAGGGCAGGGCAATGGCATTCTGCCTTTGTGCTCAGGTTTATACAAATGGTATCGTGATTAATGAAAAAGACTGTATTAAAGTTGAAAATGCAACGGAAATTACTGTTTATTTTGTAACGGCAACAGGTTTTAACGGCTTTAACAAAATGCCGACTTCTGATACTGACGATGTAGTTAAAAAGTGCAAATCACAACTCGGCGGCGTGCTCAAGAATTTTGATGATATTAAAAAAAGGCATATTGAGGATTTTTCCGCTCTTTATAATAAGCAGGCAGTTTCATTTAACTGTGATAAAGATATTTCTGCCGACGAGTTGATAAAAGACGTAAAAAACGGCGGTGATGAAAAAGCACTTTCCGAATTACTCTATAATTACGGCAAATATATGATTATCTCGGGCAGCCGAAAGGGCGGTCAGGCACTCAATTTGCAGGGTATATGGAATGATTCGCTGCGCCCGCCGTGGAGCAGTAATTACACGGTGAATATAAATACGCAGATGAATTACTGGGGCGCTTCACGCTCGGGTCTGTCGGAATGTATTGAACCGCTTATTCAGATGGTGTATGAGGCACTTGAAACAGGCAGAAAAACAGCCGAAATCAACTATGGCTGCCGTGGCTTTGCCTGTAACCATAATGTGGATTTGTGGCGCAAAACTCCGCCTGTTGAGGGCTCGGCAAGTTATATGTTTGCTCCTCTTTGCGGCGTGTGGCTTTCAAATGAAATTTTTACGCATTATCAGAATGGTTTTCTTGGTGAGTATGAAGATAAAATCAAAGAAATTGTTACTGAATCGGCAAGATTTGCAAATGATTTTCTTGTTCTTCACGAGGGCAAATATGTTGTCTGCCCGTCTGTTTCACCTGAAAACAGTTTTAAAATCAACGGTAAAACAGGTAAAATGGATTATGCGTCTGCATTTGATATGGGCCTTGTCCGTCAGGCATTCAGCAATGCGCTTGCAATTTCAGAAGATGAAGAATTGAAAGCCGAAATTGCCGAAAAAACGCCTGCTCTTTATCCGTTTACAAAAGGTGAAAACGGAATATGCGAATGGCATAAACATTATGAAACACCTGAAAAAGGTCACAGGCATTTTTCACCGCTTTATGCGTTTTATCCTGCTAATATTATCGGTTATAATGAAAATCCTGAAGAAGCAAAGTGGGTTCGTGATTTGTTTTATCACCGACTTGCAAATTCAGGTCAGCACATCGGCTGGTCGGCGGCGTGGGCAATCTGCCTTTCGGCAAGGCTTCGTGATTCCGATACGGCAAAAACGGTTATCAGAAATCTTTTGTGCCACGCAGTGTTTAAAAATCTGTTCTGTGTTCACCCGCCGTTTCTGTTCCAGATAGACGGCAATCTCGGCTTTGTTGCAGGCATTAATGAAATGCTTTTAACGGAAGAGAAAGATGTTGTTACGCTGATTCCCGCTCTTCCTGAAAATTTTGCTTTGTCAGGCGAAGTTTGTGATATGGTTGTTAAGGGTGCCAAAATAAGTTTTAAATGGCAGAACGGCAAAATAATTGAGGTCTCTGCTGATAAAAAGGTAACTGTTTCGGCAGAAAATATTTCCGAGAATGCAGTTGCCGGCAAAAATGTCAGTATAAAATAAATTAAGTAAGCCTGATGATAAGCGGTTGTATTATCGTCAGGCTTTTTCGTATTGTTATTATATAGTAGGATTTCTGAATTTTAAAGCAGTTTTTCAAAAGAAATTCCTTGTATATCATTGTATAATAGAATTATCAAAAGGTCAATATTTCTATATTTTGAGGTGAATTATGAAAGCATTAATCAGAGAAGAAATTGTAAAAATTCCTACTTATAAAACAGCCGAGGCTGAAAATTCGTTTAATCAACTTGTTTTATTCGGAGAGAAACATATAAATGATAAAATTGAGTATGATTTCTTTGCCGTTTCCATGCCTGAACTTGAAGTTTATCAGGACGATATTCAGAAACGCAGTGATGATTACTGTAAATATTTAACATATCTCGGCAAAAAAGGATTGGAGGAGATTGGCAGATGAAACAAGTAATAGATCTTAAAATTTGGAATTTCAGAATTGACAGTCTTAATTTTGAAAAGCAGGTTATATTGCCGTATACGTGGAATGTTGATGATAATATGCAGGTGCAGTTATACCGTGGTAAGGCGGAATATAACACTGATGTCGAGATTGAATCACTTGAAAATAAAACCGCCGTGCTGTATTTCGGTTGTGCGTTTCATACGGCAAATGTATATGTAAACGGTGCGTTGGCAGGTACTCATACGGGAAGCGGATATACGCCGTTTGAGTTTGATGTTACAAAATATCTTAAAGAGGGCAAAAATAACATTCTCGTTACGGTAGATAATTACAAAAGCGGTGAAATGCTGCCGCATATGCTTGATTACGACTGGGCAGATGACGGCGGCTTAACACGCAATGTAACGCTTACAATATGCGATAATTCGGATTTGTTTGATATGAGCGTTACATATACTGTTGAAAATATGACAGATACGGTTTGCAGCGGCATAATGAATATTGACGTAAACGCTGCTGCACAGGCAGCACAAATTGAAGTTGTTGATTTAAAAACTAATGAAACGGTTATTCAAAAAACTGCATTTATTGACGGCGTAATTTCACTCCCGTTTGAAAACCTGAAACTGTGGGATACAGAAAATCCTAATCTTTATATTGTTAAAATCAAATCTGACGGTGATGAAATTTCAAAGCGTATCGGCTTTCGCACAATTGAGGTTAAGGGTACAAAAGTGCTCCTTAACGGCAAATCCATTTATATGAAGGGTTGTGAATGGATGCCGGGATCACACCCTGATTACGGTATGGCAGAGCCGATTGAGCACAGTATTAAGTGCCTGTCACAGTTGAAAAATGCAGGCTGTGTTTTCACTCGTTTTCACTGGCAGCAGGATACAGGTATTTTTGACTGGTGTGACGAAAACGGACTTCTTGTTCAGGAGGAAATTCCGTATTGGGGCTCACCTAAAAAAGCAACTGCATTGCAGGTGAATCTTGCAAAGCAGCACGCAGATGATATGGTGCATTATCATTCTCATCACCCGTCAATCATTTGTTGGGGTGTTGGTAACGAACTCGGTGCAAAAACAAAACAGACAATCGGATATGTTGATGAAATGTATAAATATTTTAAGTCCATAGACAGTTCAAGGCTTGTAAATTATGTGTCAAATACACTTCATTACAGAACATTATTTCAGAAAGATGATGCCGCTCTTCACGGCGACATTGCAATGTGGAATGAGTATCTCGGATTGTGGCTGAAATGCAAAGACATAAAAAAAACTATTATTGAAACGCATAACAGTTGCGGCAATATGCCGTCTATGGTAACTGAATTCGGACTGTGTGAGCCGCACTTCAAAGGCGGAGATGAAAGAAGAACTGAAATTCTGCTTGAACGTATGCCGATTTATAAATCCCTGCCAAATATGGTGGGTTATGTTTGGTTTTCTCTGAATGATTACCGCACACATTGCGGTGAGGCAGGCAAGGGTAAAATGAAACAGCGCATACACGGCTCAACTGATTTATACGGCAATGAAAAACCATCTTATCAGGTATTTAAAAATTGCTGATTTATAATATCAGCAGGGCGGGTTTAGTTATTATGTCGTTATAATTTATAATTGTAAGTTTCGGCGTGCTCGAGTATGATAATGGCGTTTTCAAAGGAGCAATGCCTGTGTCAGAGCCTGTAACAGAGCCTTGGTGACAAAGAACCTGTTATATTGCCGATTCGTAGGGGCAGGCGTTCTTCGGATTGCGGTGCCCAAAATTTATAATTGCACAATAAATGTGCTCAAAAATTTGGACCGCCGCAAATTCTTATTACTTCCTTTATCTCGCACTGCGAGCGGCCGCAAACGAATCAACGACCCATATAAAATTAAAATAAACGCAGGAATTTGTTGTATTCCTGCGTTTATTTCTTATTTGGATTATCAGTCAGTCCTAAAATATAATCGGTTGTTGTGTTATGATATGGGAAACTATCAAGAGGCTATAAACGCATATAACAAATCAAAAGAATACGATTATCAACCGTCTGATTTATATTATAAAGAGTGTATACAAAAAATAGAACAAAAAAAGACTAATTCACAGAAATCATCGGGCGGCTGCTATGTAGCCACGTGTGTTTATGGCTCATATGATTGTCCTGAGGTGTGGACTTTGCGCCGCTTTCGTGATGATATTCTTTCAAAAAATTTCTTTGGCAGATTATTTATAAAATGTTATTATGCAGTCAGTCCAACGGCAGTAAAATTGTTCGGTGGTTATATGTGGTTTCATAAATTGTTTAAGTTATCGCTTGATAAATTAGTTGCAGAATTGCAGGACAAGGGTGTTGAAAATACATCTTATAGTGATAAATAAAATAAGGATGGAGGTGTGATTATGTGGTGTCCGTATTATGAAGACGGTGAGTACAAATGCGATTTATGTAAGAATACCGTTAGTGAGGCAAAACACGATAATTATTGTACCGATTGGAACGGTACGAATTATCAGGATTGTGACATTTACAAAAAATATTCATAAAATAACAATATTCTTAAAACGACAAAAAGTTTATTGTTTTTTAACATTTAAAAAGTTGACTTTTTTGCCAAAATATGGTATTATGTCAATAAATTATGAGGGAGTAGTTCCGCACAGTTCAGTACATATGTGTGAGCTAAATCAACAGCATGCCGCAAGGCTGGTTTAGTTTTAAAGAATGAGACTCGTATATAGTAGGAATACTACTGTATGCGGGTCTTTTTATTAATATGTATAATATGTAAAACTGCAAACCCAAAAAGGAGAGAAAACCATGAAAGAGTATCTTCATTCAAAAGAAGATGTTTTGGAGAAAGTGAAATCGGCTGAATCCGGATTAACTTTTGAAGAAGCAAAAAAACGATTGGAAGAAAACGGCAGAAATAAGCTTGCCGAGGGAAAAAAGGAAAGTCTGTTTCATAAATTTTTAATGCAGCTTGCCGACCCTATGATTATCATTCTTATCGTTGCCGCTGTAATTTCAGCAATTACGTCAGCTTATGCAAAGGAATTTCCGTCTGACGTTATCATCATTATGGTGGTAGTAATTATCAACGCAATTCTCGGCGTTTATCAGGAATCAAAGGCTGAAAAGGCGATTGAGGCGCTGCAGGAAATTGCCGCCGCCACGAGCCACGTAAGAAGAAACGGCAAGATTGAAACAATCCCTGCCGAGGAGCTTGTTGTCGGCGATATTGTTGTTCTTGAAGCAGGAGACAGCGTGCCTGCCGATTGCCGAATTTTGAAATCCGCATCGATGAAAATAGAAGAGGCTGCACTCACGGGTGAGTCTGTTCCTGTTAATAAAACGGCAGATGTGATTGATGCGCTCGGCTCAAACGATGTTCCGCTCGGTGACAGAAAGAATATGTGCTATATGGGCTCAAACGTTGTTTACGGCAGAGGCGAGGCAGTTGTTGTTGCAACAGGTATGGACACTGAAATGGGTAAAATTGCCGACGCTCTTAATGAGTCAAAGGACGGCGATACACCGCTTCAGATTAAGCTTAATCAGCTTTCAAAAATTCTTTCCATTATCGTTCTTGCAATCTGCGTGTTCATCTTTGCACTTGATATTGTAAGAACATTTGTCGGCGGTGATGTTCCGTCCTTCAACAGTCTGCTTGATACATTTATGGTTGCGATTTCGCTTGCTGTTGCCGCAATTCCCGAGGGTCTTGCCGCAGTTGTTACAATCGTTCTTTCAATCGGCGTAACAAAGATGAGTAAGCGCAACGCAGTTATCAGAAAACTTACGGCGGTTGAAACGCTTGGCTGTACACAGGTTATCTGCTCTGATAAAACAGGTACTCTTACTCAGAATAAAATGACCGTTGTTAAATTCAGCGGTGATAATGAAAATCTTGCCGCTCAGGCAATGGCGCTCTGTTGTGACGCTGTTATTGAAGACGATGTTGTTAAGGGCGAGCCTACGGAGGCTGCGCTTGTTGCTTGGGCTAAGGAACTTGAACTTCCTAAATACGATCTTGAAAAGGATTTCCCGAGAGTGGGAGAGGCTCCGTTTGACTCATCAAGAAAAATGATGTCAACCATTCATTCATCTGCAAACGGATTTGTTCAGTACACAAAGGGTGCACCTGACGTTGTTCTGAGTCGCTGCACAACTGCACTTGTAGACGGCAAACAGGTTCCGATGACAGACGAGGTTATGAAGAAAATCCTTGCAGAAAATAAGGCTATGGCTGACGAGGCACTCCGTGTGCTCTGCGTTGCTATGAGAACTCATTCCGCAATGCCTGAAAGCGAAGAACCTGAATTCCTTGAAAAGGATTTGTGCTATCTCGGTCTCGCAGGTATGATTGACCCCGTACGTCCTGAGGTTGTTGATGCTATTGTTATGGCAAAAGAGGCAGGTATCCGCCCGATTATGATTACGGGTGACCATAAGGATACTGCTGTGGCTATCGCAAAGCAGTTGGGCATTGCCGAGGATGCAAGCGTTGCCATTACAGGTGCAGAACTGAATGAACTTTCAGACGAAGAACTTGACGCACAGATTGAAAAATACAGCGTTTATGCTCGTGTTCAGCCTGAGCACAAGGTTAGAATCGTAAACGCTTGGCGCAATAAGGGCATGGTTACTGCCATGACAGGTGACGGCGTAAATGACGCTCCGTCAATCAAGAGTGCAGATATCGGCGTTGGTATGGGCATCACAGGTACAGACGTTACTAAGAATGTTGCCGATATGGTGCTTGCAGACGATAACTTTGCAACAATCGTTTCAGCAGTTGAAGAGGGCAGACGAATTTATGATAACATCAGAAAATCAATTCAGTTCCTGCTTTCATCAAACCTTTCCGAAGTGCTTACAATCTTTATTGCAACACTGCTCGGATTTACAATTCTTGAGCCGGTTCACCTTTTGTGGATAAATCTGATTACGGACTGCTTCCCTGCACTTGCGCTCGGTATGGAAAACGGCGAGGGCAATATTATGAAGCGTGCTCCTCGAAACAGCAAAGACGGCATTTTTGCAAACGGTCTTGGCATTGACGTTGCATGGCAGGGCGTTATGGTAACCGTTGTTACTGTTGCCGCTTATTTCTGCGGTATGATAATGGCTAAGCCTGAGGGTTATGCAAACTTTGCAGCAATCCTCGCTGAAAACAGCGGACTTGTTCATCAGAACGGTATGACAATGGCATTCTTAACGCTTTCAATGGCAGAAATTTTCCATTCCTTCAATATGCGTTCAAGAAGAGAATCCATTTTCAGAATGAAAAATCAGAATAAATTCCTGCTCGGCGCAATGGTATTGAGCCTGTTGCTTTCCACAGTAGTAATTTATGTTCCGTTCCTTGCAAATGCATTTGATTTTGCACCGATTTCACTTTCCGAGTATCTTGTTGCAATGGCACTCGCAATCTCCGTAATCCCGATTGTTGAAATCGTTAAACTGATTCAGAGAAAAGTGAATAAGTAATATAACGGTATATATTGATTTAGCCTCCCTTGTTAAAGGGAGGTGCCGAGGTACGTGGCGGAGGGATTTTATAACTTTCTGTCGTAAAAATAACCAACCCCATTGCGGTTAATCCGCAATGGGGTTTTGTAATTGAATTATTTCTTTGGCGGGTATTTTTCTTTGCAGTCGGTCAAGTCCATCAAATAATCAAGGCTGGTATTATAAAATTGTGCCAGTATCATCAAATTCTCAGTTGTCGGCAGTAAGTCGCCGTTCTCATATTTTGAAAGCATGCTTTGACTGATTCCCGTTTCCATTTGCACTTTAAGCTGCGTATAGTCGTTGATAACACGAATTAGTTTTATGTTTTTCATAATATCACATCCATATTCTTATTGTACATAATTTATTCTTGACAATAATAATTATTATGAATATAATATTCATATAATGAATATTAGCGGTTCTGTACGTTTGGCATATATGCTGACGGAGTATAGAAATTTAAACTTTTATTCATTATAATTAGATTACTAAATATTATATAGGAGGTAAAAACTAATGAAATCAAAAACTCGCAGGTGTCGATACTTAAAGCGACCCGCAACCCGCATTCTATCATTAATCGTATCCCTCGCAATGCTTTTCAGCATAACTGCAGGCATAGATTTATCTGCTTATGCAACATCAAGAACGCAGTCAGAAGCAGTAAACTGGGCAAATTCCCAAAAAGGAAAATCACTCGATTACGATGGAGCATATGGTGCGCAGTGTGTGGATTTGATTTATTATTACTATCAATATCTCGGAGTATCACCGCAGGGCGGAGATGCATCGGCATATATAAATAATTATTTGCCAAGCGGTTGGAAAAGAGTATACAGTAATTTTCAGCCCGGTGATATTGCCGTTTGGAAAGTTAATCACAGTTGCGGTACGTGTACTACGAGTTCATACGGTCATATTGGTATTATTACTTCAGCAGATTCTACAGGATTTAATGCGATTAATCAGAATTTTAACGGGGCGTCATATTGCACACAAAATTGGTTTTATTGTTCTGCATTAGCTTGTGCGATAAGACCTAATTGGAATAGCGGAAATGTAGCACCTATAAGTTTTAATTCGCAATCAACAACTGCTATAGGAAATGATACTGCTACTATAAATTTTAAAATATCAAATCCAAATAATAATTTGGTAAATAAAGTCGGAGCAAGAATAAGGAAAAGCGATAGTTCAGATTGGAAATATTACGAAGAGACTTTACCTGCAAATGTTTATAAAAGTAGTACCCTTACAACATTTTATGTTGTAGGAGCGGGCAAAGAATTTAATTATTCTTTAATTCCTGGAACAAATTATGTATGGCAAGCTTATGCTGTAACGGGTGGAAAAACATATTATGGTTCAACTATAACATTTAAAACAAGTGGAACAGCACCAATTCCTCATACCCATACGTGGAATAGTGGTGTTATAACAAGATCGCCTACTTGTTATTTAACAGGTGTTAAAACTTATACCTGTACTTGCGGAGCAACAAAAACGGAAACCATAGCCAAAACAAGTCACAGTTATTCTTGGAAAAATTCGGGCGGATATATTGCGAACAGTTGCAATAACTGCGGAAATGAAAAAATAAGGCTTCCGTTTGAGGATTTATACGGCTGTGAATATTACGGCGATTATATTGCCTATACATCGGTGTATAACAAATTCATAACAGGTACAAACCCACCATATAAAACTTTGTTTTCACCAACAACTCCGATTACAAGAGCAATGTTTGTAACGATTCTCTATCGTATGGCAGGCGAGCCGTATGCAAACGGCACTCCTTACAGAACTTCACCGTTTACGGATATTAAGGATACAAGCGTTTACTATTACGATGCGGCGTGCTGGGCACTGAAAAACGGTATCACAACAGAAACAACATTCAAACCGTTTGATAATGTAAGCCGTGAGCAGACTGCAACATTTCTTTACAGATATGCACAGGATAATGATATGCTTGGTGGTGAAGATTATAAAAATGTAAATCTCAATACTTATCACGATGGAAACCGTATTAGTCATTTTGCAGTTGATGCAATGAAATGGGCAAATTATAACTCAATGATTACAGGAACAGAACAGGGATATGCAAACCCGCAGGGCACAACTCAGCGTATTCATGCAACAAAGATTTTGTATGGCTTCGGAAAAACGTGCAATATAGGTAAATTTGCGTAAATCAACGGGCAATTTGTGAATTGCCCCTATAAAATATCAATAACATTTTGTAGGGGAGGGTCTCTGCGCCCTCCCGAAAATTAAATCATTGCACGGGCGGAATATGCGCCCGTCTTTTTTATTTTCCCCCTTTATATTTTAAATTATATATGCTATTATATATAGTGGTGAGTTATATTGACTATTACGAAAAACAGTAAAATTGAATTAACAATTGATTCTGTTACATCAGAGGGCAGTGGCGTCGGCAGGTATAACGGTATGGCGGTTTTTGTCAGAAACACCGTTCCGCAGGATAAAATCATTGCCCATATTATAAAAGTTTCAAAAAAATATGCAATCGGAATTTTAGATAAAATGCTTGAGCCGTCACCGTCAAGAATTGCCCCGCTCTGTGAGAATTTTCAAAGGTGCGGCGGCTGTTCATTCCAGTCTATGACCTATGACGAGGAACTGAAATACAAGCGTCAGCGTGTTGATGACGCAGTTTTGAGAATAGGTAAGATAGATTTTCCCTGTGAGGAAATTATCGGTGCTGATGAGATTTCACGCTACAGAAACAAGGCGCAGTACCCCGTTTTTATCGAAAACGGCAGATTTTCAGCAGGCTTTTATGCATATAAAAGCCACAGAATTATTCCGTGTACCGATTGTCTTCTTCAGCCTGTTGAATTTGAAAACGGCATCAAGGCGTTTGAAAAATGGGCGCTCACTGAAAATGTTACATCGTATGATGAAAAAACAGGCAAGGGACTTTTAAGACATATTTATTTCCGTAAAGGCTTCGGAACGGGCGAAATTATGGCGTGCGCTGTTATTAACGGCAGCAGTATTCCGAATGAAAAATTACTTGTGGATTGCCTTAAATCGGAAATCCCGAATATAAAAAGCATTGCAGTCAATATAAACAAAGAAAATACGAATGTGATTCTCGGCAGAAAAACAAAAATTATATGGGGCAGTGATAAGATTACCGATATTCTGCTCGGCAAAAGGTTTGTTATTTCGCCTGAGAGTTTTTATCAGGTTAATCACAATCAGTGTGAAAAACTGTATTCAACCGTCAGCAGATTTGCCGATTTAAAGGGCAGTGAAACCGTGCTCGATATGTACTGCGGCGCAGGCACAATCGGGTTAACGCTTGCAGATAAATGCAAAAAACTGGTGGGTATTGAGGTCGTTTCCTCTGCAATTGAAAATGCAAAGGAAAATGCTCAAATTAACGGCGTTAGGAATGCCGAGTTTATTTGCGCGGACGCTTTTGAGGGTGCAAAGCAGATTGAAAAGCAGAATCTTAAAATTGATCTGGCAATCGTCGACCCGCCCCGAAAAGGCTGTCAGAAAGAATTGTTTGATGTTATCGAGCGGCTGAATATTAACAGAATTGTTTACGTTTCGTGCGACAGTGCAACCCTTGCCCGTGACCTTGAAATCCTTTCGGCAAAATCATATCATCTGAGGCACCTCACCGCCGTCGATATGTTCCCCCGCACCCCTCACGTTGAGTGCGTGGCGTTGCTTTCTCGTGAATAGTGCAGGAATAATAAGGAGTATTTGTAATGTTTAGTTTTAAAAAGAAAAATGTTGATAAAATTAAGGTTAATGCTTTTGTTGAATGGTTTCTTTCAAATGAGGAAAGAATACGAAAAAGCGTAGAGAACAGAAAATCTGACCGTGATACTATGCTTGATGTGTTAGATGAAGTTGAATTGCAATTGGGCAAAGTATATCGAGATGGTTATAATGGTCGTATTGAATTTGATTATGGCGGAATGGATCAGGATTGGGAACTTAATCTGTATCATATGAATAAAAAGTTTTTAATAGAAGCAACAAAAATGATTTCAGATGAGTTTGATAGTTTTCATTCCACAATTTGGAAGATTAATATTAGCAGATAATTTTGAATTATCAAGTATGACTCTTTTACATACGGAAGCGGACAATTCGTGAATTGTCCCTACAAAAAACATTAATTTTTTAATTGTTTTGTAGGGTGCGGCGTCCTCGACGCACCGAAAAATTATATTGCATTGGAGCAAATTTTATGAATCATTCCACATATTCTTTGATTGAGCGTTATATGCTTTCGTGTATGAAAGACAGTGCACACGATAAGGAACATATTTACAGGGTTCTGTATAACGCTGTGATTATCGCTGAAAGTGAGCAGAATGTTGATTATGATGTGCTGATTACGGCGTGCCTGCTTCACGATATCGGGCGTAAGGAACAGTATGAAAATCCGAGCATTTGTCACGCTGAAGTCGGCAGCAAAAAGGCATATGCATTCCTGCTTGATAACGGTTTTGATACTGGCTTTGCCGAAAAAGTGCGCCATTGCATTAAAACCCACAGGTACAGAAAAAGCAGTCCGCCCGAAACGATTGAGGCGAAGATTTTGTTTGACGCTGACAAAATTGAGGCGACGGGCGCAATGGGCATTGCAAGAACGCTGATATACAAAGGCATAGTCGGCGACCCGATTTATTCTCTGAATGAAGACGGCTCGGTGTCTGATGGTGAGGGTGATATAAGCCCGTCATTCTTCCACGAATATAAATTTAAACTTGAAAATGTGTATTCTCATTTTTATACTGAGAAAGGTGCTGACATTGCAAAGGAAAGGCAGAAGACCGCCGTTGATTTTTACAACGGTCTGCTGAACGAAATAAACAGTGCATATGAAAACGGAAAAAATATGCTTGACAAAAGAATAAATTAGGCAATGAATAGTAATCCGAACCTGCCCAAAATGCAGAATTAAAGCGAATTTATGAAGTTTTCGCTGTTGCCTTGCGTCAGCAAGGCTGCCAACTCAAAAATCAAAATTCATCTTTACTGCTGGCATTTTGGGTCTGCGAGTTAAAATTGTGCTGATTTGTTCTTAATCAAGGCATAAAAGCGCAGGAATACTTGCGTATTCCGAGTATTTTTAACACAGAGTAAGGGCAAATCAGCTGATTTTAACCACGGTTCGAATTACTACTCATTGTCTTAACGAAAGGAATCAGAATTATGAAACTGAAAGACGGAATTGTTACGGGAAATATTGACGGCAGTGATTTTGCCGTTGCAACAGGCAGTCTGACTGCTAAGTTCAACGGAATTATCAACAATAACAAAAGCGCAGGTTTTATTTTTGAACTGCTGAAAACCGAGCAGACTGTAGACTCCATTGTTGATGCGCTTGAAGAAAAATATGATGCGCCGAGAGAGGTGCTCGAGGCTGATGCAAAGGAATTTCTTGAAAGCCTTGATAAATACGGCTTGCTTGATAAATAAATTTACGGAAAACAGGAATAAAAAATGACTTTAACTAACAACAATGTAAATTATCTTATTCATCTGCTTGCGTGTGCGATTAACGAAAAAACGCCCGACCCCGTGCCTGATGATGTTGATTTCAATGCTCTTTTCCGTCTTGCCGAAAAGCACCAGATTTACAATATGATTTATCCTTTGATTCAGGATAACCCTCATATTTCGGCAGAGCAGAAGGCAAAATGGCGTCACAGCAAAATGGTTGAAACGGCAAAAATGGTTACTGTAAATAGTGAGCGTGCGCAGATTTTTGAAGAATTTGAAAAAAATCAAATAAAATATATGCCGCTTAAAGGACTGATTCTGAAAAATTATTACCCGAAAGAATCTATGCGTCAGATGAGCGATAATGATATTCTTTATGATTTTTCAAAGCGTGATATTGTGTGCGGCATTATGAAAAAGCGTGGCTACAAAACGCTTGCAACGGGTGAAAATTCAGACGATTTTCACAAACCGCCTTACTGCACATTTGAATTTCACCGCGAGTTGTTTTTCAAGGAGCACGAATTCTGCCCCGAGTTTGACAATCTGTGGGATAATGCAAAGCAGGATAAAAATTCGCCGTTTATGTATCATATGAGCCTTGAGGATAATTATATTTATTCTGTCTGTCATATGTATAAGCATTATTCAACGGCAGGCTGCGGCGTGCGCTTTCTTGCCGATATTTACGTTGTTCTGAAAAAGGATAATGACGTTCTTGACTGGGATTATATTAATTCACAACTTGAAAACTTTGGTATTTCTGAATATGAGCAGAAGTCAAGAGTGCTTGCTTTTAAACTGTTTGATGAAAAAGAACTTGATGAAGACGATATAGCGCTGCTGGAAACATATATTAATTTCGGCATTTACGGCAGCGGCAAAATTAAACTGCAAAAGGAACTTATGAGCCTTGCAGACAGCGGTTCTCTTGAAAAAGCCAAGAAAAAATATATAATTAAAAGGCTTTTCCCGAGCGTGAAAAAAATGAAAGCAGATTACAGAGTGCTTGAAAAAAAGCCGTATCTTCTGCCTGCTTACTATATTTACAGATTGTTCAGGGCGTTGTTTAACAGAAAGAAAACAATGGCTGAATTTAAAAATATTAATGAAATTGAGGAAAACTAAGTGTCTATCAGTAAAGATAATATCAGAAATTTTTCAATAATTGCACATATTGACCACGGCAAATCCACCCTTGCAGACAGATTGCTTGAACTTACAAGTTCTGTTGAAAAGCGTGATATGCAGGAGCAGATTCTTGACGATATGGATTTGGAGCGTGAGAGAGGAATCACCATTAAGGCTCACGCTGTTAAACTTGAGTACAAGGCAAAAAACGGTGAGGATTACGTTTTTAACCTTATTGATACCCCGGGCCACGTTGACTTTAATTACGAGGTGTCACGCTCTCTTGCGGCGTGCGAGGGTGCAATCCTTATTGTTGATGCATCACAGGGTGTTGAGGCACAGACCCTTGCAAATACTTACCTTGCGCTTGACCATGATCTTGATATTCTGCCCGTTATCAATAAAATTGACCTGCCTGCGGCTGACCCCGAGCGTGTTGCCGAAGAGGTTGAAGACGTGGTCGGCATTCCGTGCCTTGATGCACCGAGAGTATCCGCAAAAACGGGGCAGAATGTTGAAGATGTGCTTGAGTATATTGTAAACGAAATCCGACCGCCTGAAAATTATGATAATAAACCGCTTAAAGCGCTGATTTTTGACTCTGTTTATGACCCGTACAGGGGTGTTATCGTTTATGTGCGTGTTATGGAGGGTAAAATTAAAGCAGGCGATACAATGCGTATGATGGCAACGGGCGCTGAGTTCAACGTTGTTGAAGTCGGCTATATGCGCGCCACTTCTATGGAAAAGGCAAAGGAACTTACCTCGGGTGAGGTTGGCTATATTACCGCATCAATTAAAACCGTCAGTGATGCCCGTGTGGGTGATACGGTTACTACAGCAGAAAATCCTGCAAATGAGGCTCTGCCGGGTTACAGAAAGGTTAATCCGATGGTGTTCTGCGGCGTTTATCCTGCTGACGGTGCGGATTATGAGGCGTTGCGTGATGCACTTGAAAAGTTACAGTTAAATGATGCGTCATTATCATACGAGCCTGAAACCTCGGGTGCGCTTGGTTTTGGTTTCAGATGCGGATTTTTAGGGCTTCTGCATCTTGAAATTATTCAGGAGCGCCTTGAGCGTGAATATAATCTTGACCTTGTTACAACGGTGCCGAGCGTTGTTTATAAAATTCATCTTACAGACGGCACAATGGTTGAGATTGATAATCCCACAAATTACCCTGATCCTGCCTATATTGATTACTGTGAAGAACCGTTCTGCGATGCGCATATTTATGCCCCGTCTGAATTTGTAGGAACAATTATGGATATGTGCCAGGACAGGCGGGGAATTTTCAAAACAATGAATTACATCACGCCTGACAGGGTTGATATTAATTACGAACTTCCGCTAAATGAAATTATTTATGATTTCTTTGATGTGCTTAAATCACGCACAAGGGGCTATGCGTCGTTTGATTACGAGGTTGCTGAATACAGGCAGAGCAAACTTGTTAAGGTAGATGTTCTGCTCAACGGTGATATTATTGATGCGCTTTCGTTTATTATTCACGCGGATAAGGCATACGGCAGGGCAAGAAAAATTGCTGAAAAACTGAAAGAGCATATTCCGCGCCACCTGTTTGAAATTCCGATTCAGATTGCTATCGGCGGTAAGGTTATTGCCCGTGAAACCGTTAAAGCACTTCGCAAAGATGTGCTTGCAAAATGCTACGGCGGCGACGTTACACGAAAGAAAAAATTGCTTGAAAAGCAGAAAGAGGGTAAAAAGCGTATGCGCCAGTTCGGCTCCGTAGAAGTGCCGCAGGAAGCGTTTATGGCAATCCTCAAATTATCATCGGATGATGAGTAAACAATAAAAATGTTATGGTAATAATCGTAGGGTGCGGCGTCCTCGACGCACCGTCAATTTATAAATAACGCCCTTGTAGGGCGGGGTGCCCTCACCCCGCAGCAATGTAGGGGAGGGTCTCTGTGCCCTCCTGAAAACGGGTTGACTTTCTTGGCGACCCGCAATCAAATTAAATTACATACACAAACGGAAAAAACTATGTATACTTTTGAAAGATTATCAGACAATGTTCACATTGCCGTAAGCGAAAATCATACTTTCGGCACAGACGCTCTGCTTCTGTCCTATTTTGCAAAGCCAAAGGGGCGTGATATTGTTATGGATATGGGCACAGGGTGCGGAATTATTCCAATGCTCTGGCTCAGAAATGAAAGTCCCAAAACAGTTCACTGCCTCGATATTCAGCAAAATGCAATTGAGCAGGTGAACGAAAGCATAAAATATAACGGCTTTGAGGAACGCCTGATTCCGCATCTTTGCGATTTGAGGGAGATTAACAGGCATTTCACTGCCGAAACTTTTACGCTTGTCACGATGAATCCGCCGTACAAGCCGCTTAATACAGGCATTGAATCGCTCGGCGAAAGCGCACGCATTGCCCGTCACGAGGTGTGCTGCAATATTGAAGATGCAGTTTCGGCGGCGGCTTATCTTTTGAAATACGGCGGCAGGTTCTGCGTTTGCCACCGCCCCGAACGGCTTGTTGATACGCTTGCAATTATGCGCCAATACAGCCTTGAACCGAAAAGGCTTCGGTTTGTTGTTGATAAAATCGGCGAAGAGCCGTTTTTGTTCCTTGTTGAGGCAAAGAAAAACGCTAAGCCGTTTCTGCGTGTAGAGCCAACGCTCTCAATCAAAAAAGAAAACGGCAAATTTACAGAAGAAATGTTAAAGGTTTACGGCTCCTATGCCGATGGTTATGATAAATGAGCGGAAAATTATTTGTTGTAGGCACGCCTATCGGAAATCTTTCCGATTTCTCACCACGTGCCGTAGAAACTCTTGAAAATGTTGATTTTATTGCGGCAGAAGATACAAGAGTAACCTTGAAATTATTAAATCATTTTGGTATAAAAAAAGAAATGGTCAGCTATTATGAGCACAATAAGCGTGAGCGCGGCGAAATTATCTGTGCCCGAATTGCGAACGGTGAGGATTGTGCCATTGTTACAGATGCAGGTATGCCTGCGATTTCAGATCCCGGTGAGGATCTTGTTTATCTTTGCCATCAGATGGGTATTGAGGTGCAGTCTGTTCCCGGTCCGACGGCGTTTGCAACAGCGCTTGCAATTTCGGGCATGGAAACGGGTAGGTTTACTTTTGAGGGGTTTCTGAGCGTTTCAAAAAAATCACGCTTTGAGCACCTTGATGAAATCAAAGATGAAAAAAGAACGATGGTTTTTTACGAAGCGCCGCATAAATTAAGCAGAACGCTTGTTGATTTGCATAATGCTCTCGGAAACAGAAAGCTTGCCATTGTGCGTGAAATTACAAAAATTCACGAGCAGGTGATTAATACTACTCTTGCCGAGGCGTGTGAAAAATATGCCGACGGCACTTTGAAAGGCGAAATCGTACTGATTATTGAGGGCAAAAAGGAAGATTTGTCAGCTGAAATCACACTTGAAGAAGCAATTTCACAGGCAAAGCAGTTGATTGAAAAGGGTATGAGTATCAACGCCGCATCAAAGGAAATCGCCTCAAAAACACCGTTTAAAAAAGGAGATATTTATAAAGCACTGATATGAATTGTTCAATTTGCCCGAGAAAATGTAATGCAGACAGGGAAAACAGTGTCGGCTTCTGCAAAAGCCCTGCCGAATTCCGCCTTGCCCGTGCCGCACTTCATTTTTGGGAAGAGCCATGTATAAGCGGTGAAAACGGCAGCGGAACGGTGTTTTTCAGTGGCTGCAACCTGAAATGCGTTTACTGCCAGAATTATGAAATCAGCATTGAAAATAAAGGCATTGTTGTTGACGATAGCAGGCTGATTGAAATTTTTAAATCGCTTATTGAGCAGGGCGCTGAAAATATTAATCTTGTAAATCCAACGCATTATGCAGACAGGCTTGCAAATCTTTTTGAAAAATGGCATTGCCCCGTGCCTGTTGTTTATAACACAAGCGGTTATGAAAGCGCCCAAACGCTTAAAATGCTTGACGGTATTGTTGATATTTATCTTACCGATTTCAAGTATATCCGCCCCGATAAGGCGCAGAAATACAGTAATGCACCTGATTATCCCGAGGTTGCGAAAAATGCTCTTGCCGAAATGAAACGGCAGGTGCAGGGATATGCGTTTGACAGCAGGAGCGTTATGCAAAAAGGCGTTATAGTGCGTCATCTCGTTCTGCCTCAGAATACTAATTCGGCACTTCGGATTATAGATTATATTGCCGAAAATTACAGTGATACATATCTTAGCATTATGGCGCAGTATGTGCCGTGTGGCAGTCTTGAAAATTACCCTGAAATCAACCGAAAAATCACTGAGCGTGAATATAACAAGGTCGTTGATTATGCTTTGCAGACGGGGCTTGAAAATGTTTTTATTCAACAGACGGAGTCTGCCGAGAAGGAGTTTATTCCGCCATTTGATTTTACGGGGATATTGTGATAATATAAAAGAAAAAGGAGAATTTTAAAATGAAGAAGTTTTTTAAAGAATTCAAGGAATTTATTTCAAAAGGCAATGTGCTTGATCTTGCAGTCGGCGTTATTATCGGCGGTGCGTTTTCATCAATCGTAACTGCTCTTACCGATAATATCATCAAGCCGATTATAAACTGCATCGGCGGTGCTGAAATTCAGGGCAGAATTCACCTTTTGGGCGATAATTATATTGATTACGGTGCATTTCTTTCAGCCGTTATCAATTTCCTGATTATGGCGCTTATCATTTTCTGCATTGTCAAAGCAGTAAATAAGGCAATGTCTCTCGGCAAAAAGCACGAGGAGGAAGCACCTGCTCCTGCCGAGCCTGAAACAAAAATCTGCCCTTATTGCAAGAGCGAAATTGCAGCAGACGCAGTAAAGTGTCCGCACTGCACATCAGATGTGGAATAAAAATATAAAATAATACATAAAGGGGTAATAAGTATGTTAATCAAGGATTTTAAATTCAAATCGGCAACAGGGGTATGCACAATTACTGCAAACGCTTTTGTGCCTGATGATAATAATGTTCGCGGTGTGCTTGTTATGCATCACGGTATGGCAGAGCATAACGAAAGATATCATGGCTTTTTCGAGTATCTCATATCAAACGGTATTGCTGTTTTTATGCACGATATGGCTAATCACGGCAAGTCAAATCAGAATGCAGACGAAACAGGCTATTTCGGCGATAAAGACGGCTATAAGGGTCTTATCAAGGATATGAAATCCGTTTATGATATTGCAAAAAAAGAATATCCCGATAAAAAAATTGTTATCTGCGGTCATTCAATGGGCTCATTTATTGCAAGGTGCTTTACTGCGCAGTATGCGAAAGAAGATTTCGTCGGTGCAATTTATATCGGTACGGGCGGAACAAATCCAGTGGCAAAAATGGGCGTCGCAGTGGCTGATATTGTTGTTTCGGCAAAGGGCGCAAAGCATAAATCAAAGTTTATTGACAAACTTACCTTCGGCTCTTACGGCAAAGGCACAGAGGGCAGAACAGGTTTTGACTGGCTTACAAAAGATACGTCAATTGTTGATGAATATATAGCAGACCCTATGTGCGGATTTCTGTTTTCCGCAGCAGGTATGCGTGACCTTGTAAATCTTAACATTATGGCAAACAGCAGTGAGTGGTACGAAAAGGTGAGAAAAGATTTGCCGATTTTTGTTATTGCAGGCGACAGAGACCCTGTCGGCGCTTACGGCAAAGGTATTAAAGAAATTAATGATAAACTTATTTCGTCGGGTCATACCGATGTTAAAATGAAACTCTATGAAAACGACAGGCATGAAATCCTAAACGAAATTGATAAAGAAACAGTCTATGCCGATGTTCTCGCCTTTATCGACAGAGTGATTTCGTAACAATGCTTCCACGGGCAATTCGTGAATCGCCCCTACGAACTTGTAGGGTGCGATGCCCTCATCGCACCGCATAATTAATTTTGACTCGCCTTCGAAGGAGAAAAATGAAACAAATTCGATTAATAATAATTGCTTGTTTACTCTTAATGCTATGCAGTTGCGGAAAAGAAACAGGCAATATAAAGCAGACTACAGATGCTTCAAATACTTCCTTTGCGCAGGAACGGGAATCTGACGGTTTTACATACGAGGTTTATGATACTTACATTAAAATAACAGGGTGTAACAGTACGGAATCTGTCGTAACAATTCCCGAAACGATAGACGGAAAACCGGTAACAGTACTTGGTGAAGATTCATTTTATCAAAAAACAAAAATGACTGAAATTCATCTCCCATCAGGAATTGAAACTATTGAAAAAGGTGCATTTTATCGTTGTTATGCACTTATGTCTATCACCATTCCCGAAACGGTAACACAAATAGGTACGGATACCTTTTTTCGTTGCAGTTCTTTGCAGAAGATCACAGTTGATACTGAAAACAGCAACTATTGTGATATTGACGGAGTTCTGTTTAACAAAGGCAAAACAGAACTCATTGCTTATCCCGAGGGAAAGGCAGAAACGCAATATACGTTGCCGAATTCAGTAACAAAAATAGATGATTCTGCATTTGGATATAAAACTAATCTGAAAGTATTAGGTATTCCGTCAAGTGTAACCGAACTGCCGGATTATAATATATTTGTATATCCTGATGAAATCACATTGCGTGTAGCACCTGATTCTATAGCAGAAACCTATGCAAAAGAATATAATATAAGTTATGAAACAGATGAAGCCCTGTGATAAAACAGTAAATGCAGATGCAATATTCGCTCTTTGATATTCATTGCTTTTGAATTTTGTAGGTGAGGGTCTCCGTGCCCTCCCGTATATAATTAATCGTATTGCAAATAACGGTGCGTCGAGGACGCCGCACCCTACGAAATACCAAAGCACTCTCGTAGGGGCAGATATTATCTGCCCGTAACGGGATTGGTAATTTGACTGTAGATATAAAACAATATAATAGCATAAAATTTGCTTATATATAGGAGGAATTAAATTGTTATTTAAAGCAGATTATGATGAAAATGGCAAAAAGGTTCTTTGCGAAATGAACGGCGTAAATTCCGATATGCTTATGGATATTTATGTCCAGAAACTCGCAAAGGGCAGTTCACTTGAAATTAATGAAGCCGCCAATGAATGCGCAGTTCTTCTGCTTTCAGGCAGTGTCAATTTTAAAGCAGGCGAAACGATTGACGAAAACTGCACACGCAAAAATCCGTTTGAGAAAAAGCCGTATGCAATCCATTTTTCAAAGGGCACGGCGGCTGTTGTTACCGCTCTTGAGGACAGCGAGGTTTTGGTTCAGAAAACGGATAACGAAAAAACGTGGACACCTGTTTTCTATAACCCCGACAACTGCCTTTATCAGGAATTCGGCAAGGGTCAGTGGAACGGCACGGGTCACCGCATTGTTTCAACGATGTTTGATCTTGACAATGCACCGTATTCAAATATGGTAATGGGTGAAGTGTTTAATCAGCCCGGCAGATGGTCGTCTTATCCGCCTCATCATCATCCCCAGCCTGAGGTTTACTATTATCAGTTTGATCATCCCGAGGGCTTCGGCGCAGGCTTTGAGGGTGACACGCCTTATAAAACCGAAAACGGCTCCTGCCTTTGCATAAGAGGCGGCAATGCTCATCAGCAGGTTACTGCCCCCGGCTATGAGATGTATTACGTTTGGCTTATCCGTCATATTGACGGCGACCCGTGGGACAAAACAAGAATTTATGTTCCCGAGTATGAGTGGCTTGCAAATGCAGACTAAGGGCACAGTTTTAAAGGATTTAAGCCAGTTAAAAAAGGTTTCTTGCTTTAAGAAACCTTTTCTTTGCACCTCGGGCAGTTTTAAGAGGACTAAGGCGTTTGAATACCTTAACAGTAATTTTGATTTAACCGTGTGGGACAGAGTCCGCCCTAATCCACGATTTGAGGATATGGTTTCGGCGGCTCGGTTATTTCGTGAAAACGACTGCGATTTTATCATAGGTGCGGGCGGCGGCTCGGTTCTTGATTCCGCAAAAATGATAAAACTTCTTGTAACCAATGATGAAAAAACGGCGCTCACAGAGCCTATGCAGGATAACGATATTCCGTTTTTTGCAATCCCCACCACTTCGGGCACAGGGTCTGAGGCTACACGCTATTCAATTTTTTATGTAAACGAAAATGAAAAATATTCCATAACACACAGTGGGTTTTTGCCTGATTTTGTTCTGCTTGATGCAGAATTTCTGAAAACCGTACCAATGTATCAAAGACGCTGCACGGCGATGGATGCACTCTGCCACGCAATTGAAAGTTATTGGAATGTAAAAAGCACAGATGAAAGCAAGGCGCTTGCTAAGCGTGCAATTGAACTCTTTGTGCAGAATAAAGATGCGTATATGAATAATGAGCCTGACGGCAATTACGGTATGATGATGGCGTCATATTATGCAGGCAAGGCGATTGATATTACGTCAACTACATCTGCTCACGCAATGTGCTATAATATCACGATAAACTGCCATACTGCGCACGGTCATTCCGTTTCTGCAAATTTGAAGGAAATATGGAAGTATATGAACTGCCATAATGACAGGGTTAATGACAGGCGGGGCAGGGAATACGTTTTAAAAACGCTTGATGAAATCGGCGTTCTGCTCGGCGGTAAAAATTCTGCCGACGGCGCAGTGATTTTTGAAAATCTGTTCAATGAATTTGAACTTTCCGCACCTGTGGCTGATGAATCGCTTGTTGCAACCTTTGCCGAAAGCGTTAATCCGTCAAGACTTCTCAATAATCCTACAACGCTTGATAAATCAGACGTTCTTACAATTTACAGAAAAGTTTTTAATTTTGAGTAATGAAAAAAAGTAAAAATAAGTTTTCAAAATCATATGTGTTAATACCGCTGGCACTGTTCTGTTGTCTTTTATGGGGGTCGGCATTTCCGACTGTCAAGGTCGGCTACAGCCTGTTTAATATCAGTGCAGACGATACCTTTTCACAGATTTTCTTTGCAGGCATAAGGTTTACGCTTGCAGGTTTGCTTGTAATTCTGTTTGGCTCGGCAATGTCGAAAAAACTGCTTTTGCCTAAAAGTAAAACGCAGTTTGGACACATTATTGTGCTAAGCATTTTTCAGACGATACTGCAGTATGTTGCATTTTATATGGGACTTGCTCATACGACGGGCGTTAAATCAAGTATATTTGTTGCCGTAAACGTGTTCTTCTCGCTTGTGATTTCAGCGGTTGTTTTTAAAATGGAAAAACTGACTGTACTGAAAACGGCAGGAACACTGCTTGGCTTTGCAGGCGTTGTTATAATCAATCTTTCGGCAATGGGCTTTTCAGGCGGATTTACAATGAAAGGCGAAGGTGCAATGATTTTGTCTGCGCTCGCTTATGCCGTTTCAAGCGTGTTTATAAAAAAGTTTTCGCAAACGGATAACCCTGTTATGCTTTCGGGCTGGCAGTTCTTTTTCGGCGGTCTTGCTATGATGCTTTTTGGCAAACTGCTCGGCGGCAGCATTGAAATCAACGGCGAAAATGCAGTTAAAGCCGTGTTGATTCTTTTTTATCTTGCGTTTATTTCTGCAGCCGCTTACACGGTGTGGGGCGTGCTGTTAAAGCATAATCCCGTTTCACGTGTTTCGGTTATCGGCTTTATGAATCCTGTTTTCGGCGTTCTGCTTTCCGCTCTTGTTCTCGGCGAAACGGCAGAGGCTTTCAGCCTGAAAAACCTCTTTTCGCTTATCCTCGTATGTGTAGGAATATTTATGGTGAATAAAAAATCGGGCAATTCGTGAATTTCCCCTACAAACTATTAATAATGATATTTACGCACTGTAGGGCGGCTGCCCTCAGCCCGCCGCAAACGGTGCGATGTGGTCATCGCACCTACAAAATAACAATAATATTCCTGTAGGGGTCGGCGTCCTCGACGACCCGCTAAAATATTACTTTGCAAAAACGAAAGGTTTCATATGATAACAAATAAAAATATAGATAACGGCAGAGAGTTTGACTGGGGACTTGCCAGCAGCGATTATGCTAAATACAGAGATATTTACCCCGATGAATTCTATAAAAGAATTGCTGATTTGGGCTGTTGTGTTAAAGGGCAGAAGGTCCTTGATTTAGCAACAGGCACCGGCGTTTTGCCACGGAATATGGCAAAATTCGGCGCACAGTGGATTGGTGCGGATATTTCTGAAAATCAGATTAAATATGCAAAGGAACTGACAAAAAATTCTGACATCAATTATATTGTGTCACCTGCCGAAAAACTTGATTTTGACGCAGAAGTTTTTGATGTTGTAACTGCCTGCCAGTGCTTTATGTATTTTAATAAAAAGGTGATTTTGCCCAAAATTCATAAGTGGCTGAAAAAAGACGGGCATTTTTTGATTTTGTTTATGGCGTGGCTGCCGTTTGAAAGTGAAATTGCGAAAGTAAGCGAGGATTTAGTGCTCAAATATAATCCCGAATGGTCAGGCGCAGGAATGACACGGTATGAACTGAAAGCACCTGAATGGTCTAATGGTTTATTCACTGTTTCAAATGCAATTGCTTTTGATTTGAATGTTGCTTTTACGAGGGAAACGTGGCACGGCAGAATAAAAGCCTGCCGTGGTATAGGCGCTTCATCACTTTCACAAGATGAAATTGATAAGTGGGAAGCAGAACACCTCGCTTATTTAAGCACTGTTTCCGAAAAATTCACCATACCGCATTATGCAACAATCCTTGATTTGAAAAAATTATCGTAGAGCGTGCAATTTGCAATTCGGCAGACATTTTTCCACTGTGTGGTATTGCCCATAACAGGTGAGTTATCTTCAGCCGGTCGCAGTGCAGGGGATTTGCAGCGTAAGTGACAAAGGATGCAGCGGCTGTACAGAGATATTTCTGTTTTTATATTTTCTCTAATATTTTTGCAACGCCGAAAGCATCGTTTGAGTCGGTGGTGAGGGCAGCGATTTTTTTTACGCCGGGTTCGGCATTCTCCATCGAAACGGAAATGCCTGCGCTTTTCAGCAATGATATATCATTTTCACCGTCGCCGAACGCAATTGTGTCGGTAAGGGCAATGCCGAGAAAATTTGCCAGGTAAGTAAACGCTTTGCCCTTGTCAGCCTCTTTGTGCGTTATTTCAATAAATCTGCCGAAAATGCTCCAGTACTGTATATTTTCAAATTTATCAAGCATTGCTTCAAGTGCTTTCTGTGTTTCTTTATTCTGAATTGTTATAAAGATTTCATCGGTATTGCATACATTGTTTTTAACAAAATCAAAAACGTTATCAACAATTTTTCTGGAATGTTTTATGTAATTTCCAACAGGTGTTGTGCCGTGAATGTTCATATAATTTTCCATCGTTGGTGCGGTAAGATAGCCGAAACCGCCTGTAAACACTTCAAAAACAGTGCCAAGGTCTTCTGCTTTTTTGATTATTTCAAGCGATGTTTTATTATCTATCTGCCTGCTGTAAATGGGTTTGTTTGTTTTTAAATCAATAATTTCTGCTCCGTTATTGGTTACGGCATATTTGATTTCTTTCATATCTGTTATTTCATTTGATAAACCTGAAAACGGTCTGCCTGTTACGGGCACAATCAGCACACCTTTTTTGTGTGCATTTTTTATTGCTGTTTTTGTTCTTTTATCAATTTTTTTATCATTTGTAAACAGTGTGCCGTCAAGGTCTATGCCTGCAAGTTTTATTTTGCCAAAGTTCATTTTTTCACCGCCGTGCTGTAAATTATAAAATTATTGTATCAAATTACTATTAAATTTTCCATATTTAATTTATTTTTAGTTGAATATATTATTGACTTATACCCTGCCC
>JACTVT010000051.1 GCA_014465955.1 Eubacterium sp.
ATTTCTTGCAGGCAGAGTGCATTTTGTGTATAATATATTTGTATAATTTATTTTAAGGGGATTTTATTATGCCTAAAATTTCAGTTGTTGTACCTGTATTTAACGCTGAAAAATATATAAAAGAATGTATTGAAAGTCTTGTTAATCAATCTTTAAAAGATATAGAGATGATTTTTGTTGACGATGGCTCAACAGACAGTTCGGTTTCAATCATAAATGATTATAAAGTAAATGACAGCAGAATCAAATTGCTTTTTCAGCCGAATTCTTTTGCAGGAACAGCACGCAATAAGGGAATGGCGTCAGCCGAAGGCGAATATATTATTTTTCTTGATGCTGATGATTATTTTGACTGTGAAATGCTTGAAAAAATGTATGAAAAAGCAGTTTTTGATGATGCAGATGTATGCCTTTGTTCTGCTAAAAGGTTTGATACTGTAACAGGTGAGATTACATTTCCGAAGTTTTATCTTAATACAGAATATTTACCTGAAACAACACCGTTTTCTGCAGATGATATTAAAGAAAGAATTTTTAATTTTACATCGCCTGCACCGTGGAATAAACTTTTTAAAACAGATTTTGTCAATTCAAATAATATTCGGTTTCAGTCAATAAAAAAGACAAATGATTTGTTTTTTGTATTTTTAAATCTTGCTCTTGCAAAAAAAATAACTTATGTAAATAAGCCGTTTGTGAATTACCGTTTCGGTAATTCCGAAAGCCTTCAGGGCGAAAGAGATGTTTTGAATATTGAATTCCGTGATGCTTTGACAGAATTGAAAAAAGAACTTCAAAAACGGAATTTGTTTATTGAATTTGAAAAAAGTTATGTTAATCGTGCTCTCAGTACTTCGCTTTATATTTTAAATTCTGCAGATAACAGGAAAAACTATATTAAAACAGTTGCGTTTCTTAGGGATAAGTGTTTCTTTGATTTTAATATTGCCGGACATACAAGAGGATATTTTTATAATAAATCCGATTTTGATGTTTTTCTTGATATAGTCAATAAATCAGGTGATGAACTCTGGTCCGAATATAAAGAGGCTTTACCTGATGATGATCCTGTATCCTTTGATATTGACGGCTGGAAAAACGATAAGCCTTATGTAAACGACGGAAGTGTTAAAATTTCGGTTATTGTTCCCGTGTATAATGCCGCTGATTTTGTTGAAGAAAGTATAAATTCAATCAGAAATAACACTTTCAGGGATATTGAAATTATTTGCGTGAATGACGGCTCAACTGATAATTCTCTTGAAATTCTTAATTCATTAAAAAAACAGGATGAAAGAATTATTATAATTGATAAGCCAAACGGCGGACCGTCGGATTCAAGAAATGCCGGGCTTGATGTCGCAAGAGGAGAACTTGTTTCTTTTGTGGACAGTGACGATTATGTTCATCCTAAAATGCTTGAATTCCTTTATATGCAAATGAAAAAAAATAATCTTGATCAACTTTATTTCAGTGCAGTTTCCGTTTTTGATAACGATAGTGTTTATTCTGAATTTTCAGAGTTTGAAAATCTGTATAAAAGGCGCGGCGAATATTCAGGCGTTGTAACAGGCAGAGAGTTATTTGTAAAAATGGTTAATAATTCGGAATTCAGACCTACACCGTGGATGTTTATAAGCAGGCGAAGTCTTTTTGAAGATAATAATATCAGATTTGAAAAAGATTTGATTCATGAGGATAATCTGTTTGTTATTATGTGTCTGTCTTATGCGCAAAGAACTGAATTTGTGAATGCCGTTCTTTATTTCAGGCGTGTTCACAATAATTCAATTATGACCGGAGCCAATAAGGTAAAACGTATTTATTCTTATTATAAAATCATTAAAATTTTAGAACAGTTTGCTAAAAAAGAAAATCTGAAAAAAGATAAACCGTTTTTTGACGCGCTTAAACACCAGCTTTCTGTTATGGATTTTAATGCGTGCGACATAGCCGAAAAAATAAATCCGCAAATGCTTGAAGCCTTTTCGGATACACTTGATGAAGATGAAGCAATAGATTTTTATAATCACATCAATGCTGTTTTTCAAATAAGGGTTAAAAATAAAGCATTTGTAAAAAAAGCAAAAGCGTGTGACGAGGCAAGAATAATTACCGAATATAAGTATTCACATTTTAATGATATTCTGACGGCAGAAAATAAAAAATTGAAATCTCAAAAATCTGAACTTGAAAACGAGAATTTAAGATTGAAAAACAGATTGTCAATAAAACTTGTTAAATTTGCCTTAAAACTTGATGAGTTTATTGCAAAAATAAGAGGTAAGAGATGATATGAAAAAAGCGCTTTTAATTATTTTTACAGTTGTTGCACTTGTTGTGTTTTTTACTGCGTGTTCAGTAACAGAAAATGAATCCGAAACAGTATTAACCACCGCAATTACAGATGAAAACGGCGAAACACATTATTTTGAAATTGTAACTGACGCAGAAAATCAGACCGTTTTAAATGAAATAAAAACCGATGGAAGCAGAAAGCCGGTTACAAATAAAAACGGCGCTTATGAAACTGTTTCAAATCACAAATCATCTGCCGTCGATGAAAGTACGGGCAGTACAAATCCGGCTGATAATGAAGTTACGTTTGAAAGTATGCCGGACTCTTCCGAAAAAGATACCGGACATACTTATAGAGAGAGATTTACAACTACAAAGCAGTCAATAGAAGATATTCAGCCTGCTACAGATGCAGACGGTTGGGTGAATAAATGGTATTGATATAATAAAAAACGGTATGGGAATTTTGCATTCCCATACCGCTTTTTGTTTGTATTAATCAGTATAAAATAATGATTTTTGCTGGTTTTTACTGTATCTGTAAACTGATAAAACAATACCTATTGCAAGATAGATGCTAAGACTTGATGAACCGCCTGCCGAGAATAACGGCAGCGTAATGCCAATGCAAGGGAGAAGTGACAACTCCATACCGACATTAATAAGCAATTGCGCAAACAACATTACTGCAATGCCCATACACATAATATATCCGACATTATCTCTTGCTTTAAGTCCTACTCTGCCTACTCTCAGAATCAGCACGGCAATAAGAAGAATAACAGCAAATGCACCCACAAAGCCAAGTTCTTCGCCTGCAACTGTCAGTATCATATCACTTTCATTAACAGGCACGGCACGGCCCTGCGTCATCTTACCCTGCAAAAAGCCCTGACCGAACATTCCGCCGCTGCCAAGTGCGATTTTACCGTTTGTCTGCTGATATAGAACATCTTTATAAGCATCAGGGTAAAATAATGCTTCAATTCTTTGTCTTTGAATACCGTCAATAATATTTAATTTCCATGCAGCAACAAATCCTACAATCAGTGCGCAAATTCCGGCAGCAAAATATCCTATGTTAATTCGCGCGAAAAACAGCATACCTATAAACATTATAAGGAAAATGAGCGCTGAACCTGCGTCACCCGTAAGTACACAAAGCCCTATCGGTACTGCACCGTGAAGCACAAGGGGTATAATTATCTTAATTCTGTTAATATTGTCTTTCACCAAATCAAGATGATACGAAAAAGATATGATGAACCCGATTTTTAAAAGTTCCGAACTCTGCAATGTAAAAAAGCCGAAATCAAGCCACGATCGAGCCGTGTCACGCCCGGGGGCGGATGTTCCGAAAAAATATGTAACTATCATCAGCAGCACACAGGCAACTCCCACAACAGGCCATAACTTGCTTATTACCTCGTAATTTATTACCGAAAGTGCTAGCGCAATAATTACGCCTGCACCGATTGATGCAATCATTGTAAGTACCGAGCCTGCAATTTTAGTTTTTTCATCAAGTACATAGTGTGTTGCACTGTAAACAAGCAATAATCCGTAGGCAGAGGCTATCATTGAAGTAATTATCGTTATATAGTCAAGACCGCTGAAAAAATCACCGAGCGTTGTCCGCTTTTTTATTCCTTCCAACAATTAACCTCCTTTGAAATCATTTTATATATTATATAATTCCTGCACTTTATTTTCAATAGATAAATTATTAATTTTATTTATTGTATAATTTATAATATTATGCTATACTATTTAGGCAATAAATAGAAATTAAAGGGTGGTTTGATTATGCTTTCAGATATTGAAATTGCTCAGAATGCGAAAATGAAAAACATTAAAGAGATTGCCGAAAATGCAGGTATTCTTGATGATGAACTGGAACTTTACGGTAATTATAAGGCTAAAATATCAGATTCTGTTTTTGACAGGCTTAAAAATAAAAAAGACGGCAAACTTATTCTTGTAACTGCCGTAAATCCAACCCCTGCAGGCGAGGGAAAAACTACTGTCACAATCGGTCTCGGTCAGTCTCTCTCAAAGATTGGCAAAAATGCAATTATCGCACTTCGTGAACCGTCACTCGGTCCTGTTTTTGGTATTAAAGGCGGTGCAGCAGGCGGCGGTTACAGTCAGGTTGTTCCTATGGAGGATATCAATCTTCATTTCACAGGAGATATGCACGCAATTACAAGTGCCAACAATCTGATGTGCGCAATACTTGATAATCATATTCAGCAGGGCAATGAACTTAATATTGATCAGAGAAGAGTTCTCGTTAAGCGTTGTCTTGATATGAATGACCGTGCACTCAGAAATATTGTCTGCTCGCTCGGCGGAAAACTTAACGGCATTCCGCGTGAAGACCACTTTATTATTACAGTTGCATCTGAGGTTATGGCAATTCTCTGCCTTGCCGAGGATTTGTTTGATCTGAAAAAACGTCTCGGCAATATTCTTGTTGCTTATACCTATGACGGCAAGCCTGTTTATTGCCGTGATATTAAGGCGGACGGCGCTATGACCGTTCTTTTGAAGGATGCAATCAAACCAAACCTTGTTCAGACTCTTGAAAATACACCTGCTCTTATGCACGGCGGTCCGTTTGCGAATATTGCACATGGATGTAACTCCGTAAGGGCAACAAAAACTGCTCTTAAACTTGCAGATTACTGTGTAACGGAGGCAGGCTTCGGTTCTGACCTCGGTGCAGAAAAATTCCTTGATATCAAATGCCGTTTTGCAGGTATTGAGCCAAGTTGCATTGTGCTTGTTTCCACTGTTCGTTCAATGAAATATAACGGCGGTGTTGCTAAAGAGGATTTAACAAAGGAAAATCTTGATGCGCTCAAAAAAGGTTCTGTCAATCTCGGTGCTCATATTGATAATCTTAAAAAGTTCGGCGTGCCTGTTGTTGTTGCAATTAATCATTTTTATGCCGATACCGATGCCGAAATTGATTTTATTGAGCAGTTCTGTAAAGAAAAGGGTGCAGATTTTGCCGTAACCAAATGCTTCGCTGAAGGCGGAAGCGGCGGCACTGAACTTGCCGAAAAAGTAGTCGCAGCCTGTGATAAGGAAAGTAATTTCAAATTCCTTTATGATACGGATATGTCTGTTTACGATAAAATTGAAACAATTGCTAAGGAAATTTACGGTGCAGACGGTGTTGATTATTCTGCTGCTGCTAAAAAGAGCATTGATGAATTTATTGCCCTCGGCGCTGATAAAATGCCTGTTTGTATGGCAAAAACGCAGTATAGTCTTTCCGATAATCCCAAAATGCTCGGCAGACCGAAGAATTTCAGAATTACTGTTTCATCTGCAAATCTTTCAAACGGCGCAGGCTTTATCGTTTGTCAGACGGGTTCAATTATGACTATGCCCGGTCTTTCAAAAAATCCTGCCGCTTACAGTATTGACATTGATGAAAACGGCAAAACAGTTGGTCTTTTCTAATGAAAACGTTTATTTCTAAAAGTTATGACGAAACGCTGCAGATAGCACAGGATTTTGCAAAAGATTTAAAAAACGGTGCAGTCGTTGCGTACCTTGGTGATTTGGGCGCAGGAAAAACGGCGTTTACCACAGGTATTGTTAAGGGTCTCGGTATTGACTGTAATGTTTCTTCACCGACATTTGCAATTTGCAATGAGTACAGAGGCAACGGAAAAACACTCTATCATTTTGATATGTACCGTGTAGACGGCTGGAGTGATTTATATTCTACGGGGTTTTTCGATTATCTCGATACGGGTGCTTATATCTGTGCCGAATGGAGCGAAAACATTTTCGGCGCTCTGCCTGATGACAGTATAATAGTTGAAATCAATAAACTGTCTGATAATGAGCGCGAAATTAAAATCTACGGTAAGGAAGAAATGCTTTAATGTATATGCTTTCGGTTGATTCTTCAGCAGTTACGGCGTCTGCCTGCCTGACTGAAGACGGTAATGTAATAAAAAGTGAATTTATTAATAAAGGACTGACTCACAGTGAAACGCTTTTGCCTATGATTGAAAATGTAATGCAGGGCGTTTCTTATAATGAACTCGGCGCAATTGCAGTAAATGCGGGTCCCGGTTCATTTACGGGAGTCAGAATAGGCATTGCAACGGTTAAAGGTCTTGCTTTTCCTAATAATACGCCTTGTATATCTGTTTCAACACTTGAGTCAATTTCTTATAATTTTACTGATGAAAACTGTGTTGTATGTGCAGTTATGGATGCAAGAAGAATGCAGTTTTATAATGCCTTATTCAAGGTTGAAAACGGCAATGTTCAAAGGCTTTGCAACGACAGGGCAATATCAATTGAAGATTTAAGAGAAGAACTTAAATCGTATGATAATGTTGTTATAGCAGGAGACGGAGCACGGCTATTTTTCGAAAATGCAGGGCTTGATAATATTACTCTTGCTGATGATGAAAAGGTATATCAAAATGCAGTCGGCGTTTCGCTTACTGCTTTGAATAAAGAAAAAATCAGTCCGAACGCTCTTTTGCCTGTTTATCTCAGACTGAGTCAGGCTGAAAGAGAATTAAAACTGAAAAAGGAGAATAAAAGATGATAGCAATAGGTTCAGATCACGCAGGATTTCCGCTTAAAGAGGAAATAAGAGCATATCTTGATGAAAAGGGAATTGATTACATAGATGTCGGCTGTTATTCGCCTGAACGTTTTGATTATGCAATTTCAGCACAAAAAGCCTGTGACAAGGTTGTTTCGGGGGAATGTGAATATGCAATTCTCTGCTGTGGCACAGGCGTGGGCATTTCAATGGCGGCAAATAAAGTAAAAGGTATTCGTGCCTGCTGCTGCTCTGATTACTTCAGTGCAAAGTATACAAGAGCACATAATGACGCAAACTGCCTTTGTATGGGTGCAAGAGTGCTCGGCGCAGGTCTTGCAATAGAAATGGTTGATGCTTTCCTTAACACTGAATTTGAAGGCGGTAGACACCAGACCAGAGTAGACCAGATTATGGCAATTGAAAACGGTGAAAAACTTTATTAATAAAAAAAACAAACGCTGTCTGTGATTGGCAGCGTTTATTTAATTTAGTGAGTTGGTTTTGTTTATTTTATTTGCGGTCGGATTCCCGTCTGTTTTTCAGTTCGTTAAACATTTTTTGACGTTCGTCACCGATTATGCCGTAAAAGAAAATCGGCACGGCACTTAAAAAGCGTATTATTGCAGGAATCAGAGAATAAATTATCCATATTTTTTTCTGAACTTCATCACTTTGTGTGATGATTTCTCCGCCTGATGATGAAACATATCCGATAATACTGAGCAAAAATGCTGAGAAACCCTGTGCCAGTGTGCCATACACTTTTATAACGCTGTTTTTTAGTGAAAAGGCAATCCCTTCGGTTCGGACACCAGTTTTCCATTCCGAATAGTCAGATGCTTCGGTTAAAAGTTCTGTCGGCAGAACGTTAAGTATACCGCCGCACATACCGGTTACGCAGTTGCTGATTATAATTGCAGGCATCATAATTTTAATATTTGCAAAATTGTTAAGGCCAATAAAAAACAGTATTAATTGATTTAATGCCGCAAGCAGAATTGCCGATATCAGTATCATTTTGTTATTAAAACGCTTTTTTGCAATTCCAATCAGTGAATATGAAATCATTGAAATAATAAATGCAGGTGTTGCGGCTATAATTGAAAGACTTGCGTAACCTAAAACATCGAGATAATAATATGTCGAAAACGCTTCGCCCATGCCTGAAAAACTCGAAATCAGATTAGATGATAAAACCAACAGTAATGGTTTGTTGTGAACAACACTTGATAAGAGTTCGCTTAATGATTGCTTTTCTTTTTCAGGTTTTATTCTTTCTTTTACAAAATAACCCGAAAGTGAGAACAGACCGACGCCGACGGTTCCCGCAATAATTCCTACGATTATGAATACTGTTGAAAGTGAAATGCTGAATTTATCTGATTTTGATGCGTCAATCATCAGCGGCAGAATTACAAAAACAAGTGAGGCTGATAGTTGTGTGCATAAATTTGCTGTTGTGATGGCTTTTTGACGCTCTATCGGATTCGGTGATATAACTGCTGAAAGCCCTCCGAATGAAACGTCCGTAACAGAGTAAAAAAATTCCCACAAAAAATATGTTATAAGAAGATAAATTATTTTTGCAGGAGCGAAAGGGGAGGGCGTTTTTATAAAAACAGGTCCCATAAAAATAAGCATTGTTGCAATTCCCTGAAACGGTGTGAATCGTTTTATTAATGTTGTCAGTTTTCCGTTTATACTGTTTTTGCGGTCAATAAATGTACCGATAAGAGGATTGTTGATAATATCCCATATTCCTCCTATCAGGAAAAGCAAAGAGATTATTTTTGCATCAATCGTAAAAACATTAATGTAAAAATACATCAGGTAAGAGGAAATAAGCGAATATCCAAGCACCTGACCGCCGTTTGAAATGCCGTAAATCAGCATTTCTTTTTTCTTAAATAAGTTTCGTTTTCATACAGATTTTTCATAAATGATTACTCCTTTGTACTATACATACTTTTGGTATGTATAACTGCAATTTAAAAGCCGAAATACTCGGCTTTGTTTTATTATTTATTTAGCATAGTTTTCAAATAACGGGTAAATATCATCAAGTATGCCGTTAAGCCCGAGTTTTTCAGCAAGTTCGCATAAGAATAAGAATTTATCTTTTAACTCTGCAGTATCGCAGGGAAAAACAATCGGATTAAGCCAGATATTTGCAAGCACCATCATAACCTGTGCAAGTTGTTTCGGATAATCTGTTTTTATTGATCCGTCTTTAATTCCGTCATTTATTGCAGGTTCAAAATAACAGGGGGCAAGGTGGTTAACAGACTTGTTAAGATAATCACTCAGAAGCTCCGGAGACTTTTTGTAATCAACTTTCATTGATGCAAATCGCATTTCATCAGGGTCGGTAAGACTTAATGCAAACATTTTCTTGATTTTTTCTTTGCCGTTCAGTGATTCATCTTTAACAACCTTTTCCCAATCTGAAAGAAGATGATTTTCGGCGTATATGCTTGTCATAACGGCAAGCAAAATATCTTTTTTTGACGAAAAATGGTGATAAACCGCACCTTTTGTTAGCCCGCCGAGATTGTCGATTATGTCCTGAACAGTAGTGTTTTCATAACCTTTTTGTAAAAATAATTCGGTGGCTTTTTCAATGATAAGTTTTTTTGTTTCTTCCGGATATTTGTTTCGAGCCATATTGTTTAATCCTTTACATACCAAAAGTATCTATTTGCATAATAGCATATAATTTCGCCTTTGTCAACACATTTACATAAAAAAACCGAAAGGCGGTTTGCCTTTCGGTTGGGTTGTTTATTTTACTGTTTTGCGCCTTCGTCAAACATTTCAAGCACTTTCATACTTACTGCGTAGCAGTCAGCAAGACCCTGAAGATTCATATTATCATAGGTGTCTCTTCTTGTGTGGTAATAGTCTTCCAACTTGTGGTTAAGACCTGTAATACCTGTTGAACGCAAGCCTGCCTGAGCAAATGCAGCGTTGTCTGTAGCACCGCCAAGCGGTGGAACCCAGCCTTTTTTACAGCCGATGTTAAGTTCATTTGCTGCCTCAACAAATAAGTCTGAAACATCTTTATCAGCCTTAACTGTACCGTTGAGGTCACGGTAGTTAGCCATAAGGAATTTAGGATCGTGAATTGTATCATATGAATAAATGAATGTCGGTACATCGTCAAACTCACCTTTGTGAGCCTCACACCAAGCCTTTGAGCCGCGCAGACCTGCTTCTTCCGAGCCTGTAAGAATAACACCGACTTCTGTGTTTTCCAGTGTAATTCCTGCATCCTGAAGTGCTTTCATAACTGCGATACCCATATAGCAGCCTGAAAGGTTATCGTTGGCACCGTCAACAATTCTGTCTTCATTCCACATCCAGTAAAGACCGATAAGGAAAGGAACGAAAATAAATCCCCAGAGAGCCATTTTAACAGGTGTTGAGCTGAAATCAACTGCCGCAAAATGTACGCCGTATTGAGCGATATACATTGCCGAAACAACTATGTAATAAACTGCGCCGATACCGCAGATAACTGCGTGACCCTCAAAACCAACACCGCCGAGTTTGTAGTTAACAGGCCATTCCCATGCAGCGTCAGGGTGACCGTTGAACAGAATACGGCGTTTAACTTCGCCTGTGCATTTTTTGATAGCCGTTACGTTGTGACCTGTCTTTTCAGGGAAAAATTTATCTACAAATTTTTTGTAAAGACCAAACTGCATAAATGCAATGATAAGTCCGCCGACAATTAAAATAATTGAAATAAGCGGGCAGAAGAAGAACAACGCAATAGCAAGAAGTACCATTGTAATTGTAAAGTAAATCCAGCCGAAGAAAGAACCCGGGTTTTCTTTAAAACTTTCAATGTCTGCTCTTTCACAGCCGCAGTCCTTTTTAAGAACATCAGCCATATACTCACATGCCTGCAATTCACCTTTTGAGCCGGGATCTCTTTTTTCAAAATCCTTACAGATATGGGTGATTTCGTCAAGCATATACTGTGCGTATTCATCTTTTTTGTCAATTAGGTTTTGTAATTTCATAAGTATACCCCCAGTTATATTTGTCTAAAACCATATGTTAATTTTAACTTAATTAGTTATTTATGTCAATAATATTTGCGTATTTTACTTGAATTTAATTTTCAGTCATTTTATAATGTACTTAAACAGTGTATATCGGAGGTTTGAATTTATGAATAAAATGAAAAGATTTATTTGTATTTTGTTGTCATTAAGTATTCTGCCGTGCTTTGCATCATGCTCGGCAAATAAAATGAATATAACCGATTATTTTGACAATGTGCAAAAGATTTCATATTCAACATCTTATAATGAGATTTCGGAAAAAGGAAAAAACAAAACCGATGTGTGGCGAAACTCAATGATTTCAGGTAACGGGCTTCAGGGCGTTGCTGCGTCGGGCTCTCCGTATAATGATACGCTTATTTACCAGAATATGCATTTCATTATGCCGAATGAAAACGCAAGAACAAGTCCCGATACCTCTGCCGAACTTGAAACCGTTAAGCAGAACATCATTAACGGTCAGGATATTATTGATAATCAGAGTTATGATGATGTTTACTGTTTTCACCCGGGTGCAGAACTGAGAATTAAACAGGAAAAGCACAGGACAAAAAAATATTTCAGATATACAAATTATGAAACTGCCGAAACAGGCGTTGTTTATTCCGATAAAAACGGGCAGTGGCAGAGAAGTACATTTACGTCAAAATCCGATGATGTTACAATTACAAAGATTTCTCAGTCGGACAGCGGCACGAAATTAAATTTAACTCTGTCATTTGATGAAATTTCTGCTTTTGCCAATTACGGTGATGGCAGTGAGACAAAAATTACATATAAAAAACTTGCAGATGAAAACGGCGATTATTATACATTCATTGCACATTATCCCGATTTTGAAAACAGTGAACTTAAAAACGGCGGTTATGCAACTGTTTGCCGTGTAATATGTGAGGGCGGCAAAAAGTCGGTAACCAATGAAAAAATTACCGATGTTGAACAGTTCTGCGGTGATTCCAATCCCGTTATTAATATAAATGATGCCGATAATGTTTACATAATTTCAGCGTCAGACAGAACTTATAATATGGGTTCATTTGATGATTTTAGAGCACAGACTGATTTTGCACTTGTAAATTCACTTGCCGAAAAAACAAATTCGGTCGGTGAAAAATACACTGAAAATAATGTTTTTTCATACGAAAACGCCCTTAAGGCGCATACAGATATTTTTACTCCTCAGTTCAATGCTGTGTCACTGAAACTTGACGGTGCAGATGAAACGCTTTCAAATGATAAACTTCTCAAAAATCAGCGCAATAATAAAAAAATTACTGCCGATCTGGCTGAAAAAGCCTATTATTCGGGCAGATATGCTTACATCTGCTCGTCAGGTGTTTCCACTCCGCGCCTTTACGGTATGTGGACAGGTGAGTGGAACGGCGGCTGGGGCAGTAAATATACGATGGACGCTAACGTTAATCTGCAAACTTCGTCAATGAATACTTCAAATATTGCAGATGCTCCTGTCGGCTACACTAATTTTATTCTTCGTCAGGTTGATGACTGGCAGGAAAACGCCAAGGCAACACACGGCTTTACTGATGCGATTCAGGCGCCTGTCAACAGTGACGGCGATATGGCGCTTATGACCGAGAGTTGCTATCCGTACCCATTCAGGTACTGGAATGCAGGCGCAAGCTGGCTTTTGCAGCCTCTTTATGAAACTTTGCAGTGTTGTGGTGATATTCAGATACCGTTAAGTGACGAATTCAGCCTTGACGAAATCAAAGACGTTATGTCATTTTCGGATGATGATATTGCTTTGATTAATGAAAAAGGTTATCTTGATTTGAAAACAGAAGTTCTTATGCCGCTGCTTATCAAATCTGCAAATTACTGGCAGCAACTGCTGACAACTGAATATTATACCGATAAAGACGGCGGTATTCATTATGAGCAGGGCAAAACCGAACTTGAAAACGGCGAGTATTATTGTATAGTTCCGTCTTATTCACCTGAAAACAATCCGTCAAATTATCCGAGCCCGTCAGCAGCAAACAGCGCTATAGATATTTCGGCGTGCCGAAACAATATGCAAATGCTGATTGATATCCTAAAAAGCGTTGATGAAAATGCAGATGTTTCCGTTTATCAAAATCTGATTGATAAATTGCCGCCGTATGTTTATGATGAAACAGGCGCTCTTAAAGAATGGGCAACGACTGCCTTTGCTGAGAATAATGAACACAGGCATTTAAGCCATTTATATTGCGTATGGCCGCTTAATGAAACTAAAAAGGATGACGATTTACAAAATGCGTGCATTCGGGCTATAGAAAACCGTGAAAGTGAAAATCACGCCAGCCACGCACTTGTGCACAGAGCACTGATTGCCGCAAGGCTTGAGGACAGAAACAGCGTTACGGATGCACTTGTGGGCCTTATGAGCAGTAAGATTTATTATAAATCGCTAATGACAAATCATCATACAAACAGAAGAAGCGCATATTGTACGGATTTTGAAATCGGTTATCTTGGCATTATAAACGAAAGCCTTGCATATTCCGAAAACGGTTTTATTAATTTGCTGCCGTCGGTTCCGCTGAGCGGCTTTGACGGCGGTGAAATCACAGGTCTTAAAACAAGAACAAGAGCAACGATTGACAGTTTTAAGTGGAATTATAACGAGAATTCTGCGTCTGTAACAATAACTTCCGATATTGAGCAGGATATTGAAATTGCCTGCCTTCCGTTTGATAAAAATGGTGAAACAGTTCATTTTTCAGCAGGCGAAACAAAAACGATTGAATTTGACCGCAGTAAACCAACAACTATATCGTAGAGGCGGATATTATCCGCCCGTATAATAAAAAAACTTATTTTGGAGGGTCTCTGTGCCCTCCCGCAAAAGCACTAAAAACAATTATGTTTTAAATAAATAAAAAAGGGGAAAAATTATGAAAGATTGGTACAAGGAATTAGTCGTTTATCAGATCTGGCCTCGCTCGTTCTGCGACGGCAACGGCGACGGTATAGGTGATTTGGAGGGTGTACTAAGTAAACTCGATTATCTTGAGGAACTGGGCATTAACTGTATCTGGTTTTCGCCGCTCTATCCGTCACCGAATGCGGATTTCGGCTATGATATTGCCGATTACCGCGATATTCATAAGGAATACGGCACGCTTGAACTTTTTAAGAAAGTTCTTGATGAGGCACATAAGCGCGGTATGAAAGTCATTATGGATCTTGTTGTAAATCACACAAGTGATGAACACAAATGGTTTGAAGCGTCAAGAGATAAGAATTCTCCTTACCGTGATTATTATATCTGGCGCAAAGGCAAGGGCAAACGACCGCCTAATAACTGGCTTTCCTGCTTTGAGGGCGGCGCATGGGAATATGATGATAAATCAGATGAATATTATCTTCACGTTTTTGCAAAAAAACAGCCCGATCTGAATCACGATAACCCAAAGGTACGTCAGGAAGTCAAGGACATTATGAAGTTCTGGCTTGATATGGGCGTAGACGGTTTCCGTGAAGATGTTATTACATTCATTTCCAAAAAAGAGGGATTGCCGAACGGCTTTCCTATTCCTGCTGCCTGTGGTATTGAGCATTATATGGACGGTCCGAATATTCATAAGTATCTGCAGGAATACAGAGAAATAACAGATAAGTATGACTGTTTTACTGTTGGTGAAGCGCCTATGATGACGCCGGGCAATGCTTTAAAATATATTGACGAAAGCCATAAGGAACTTGACCTTATGTTTCATTTTGAACATATTGAGGCAGACTGCTTTATGGTCGATTATATTCAGACAAAATTTAATCTTAAAAAGATGAAAAGCGCTTTTTCAAGATGGCAGAAAAAACTGAACGGCAGAGCGTGGAATACGCTTTACATAGAAAATCACGACCACCCGAGAATTATTTCAAGGTACGGCAGTGAGAAATACAGAACCGAGTCAGGCAAAATGCTTGCCAATATGTATATGCTCCAGCAGGGCACGCCGTTTATTTATCAGGGGCAGGAAATCGGTATGCTGAATACAAAACTGGACTGCCTTGATGATTATGTAGACTGCTTTGTTAAAAATAATTATGCGGTTGCGCGAAAGTTACATCTCAAAGAAGATATCTGCTGGAAGTTGGCGGTTAAATCAACACGTGATAATGCACGAACTCCCGTTCAGTGGAACAGCAGTGAAAACGCAGGCTTTACAACAGGCACACCGTGGTTCCCCGTAAATAAGAATTATCCCGAAATCAATGCTGAAAAAGAGATGGCAGATTCGAATTCAATCCTTAATCATTATAAAAAACTGATTAAGTTTAAAAAAGAGAATGAGGTCGCAAAATACGGCGACTACAAGGAGCATTATAAGAATTCCGATAAACTTTATGTTTATGAAAGAAATTATAACGGTAAACGTCTGCTGGTAATTAATTCCTTTACTGAAGACGGTGTTGCGTTTGAGGCACCGAAAGGCTTTGATCTTGAAAAGGGAACACCGATTCTCTGCAATTACGAAAACACTTTTGTTCAGGGCAACGGCTTTAAAACAAGACCGTATGAAACACGAGTTTATCTATTTGAATAATGAATAAAAAATTTGCGGCGGGTACAAATCTATTATTCGGACTTTTTCTACACGCTGGGGAACGATGAAAACATCGTTCCTTTTTTCATTTTTGTAATGTTTTTAATTTTAAAATCATATAATTATATGTGCATTTTTACTAAATAAAATCGATTTTTTTATGTAATAGTGAAAAATTTAT
>JACTVT010000077.1 GCA_014465955.1 Eubacterium sp.
AGGTCAACGCTGACATCTAAAGAAACCTTGTACAAATGTACAGGGTTTTCTTTTTTTGCTTCCCGCACCATTGTTATATCATACCTGATGTGTCGCTTATATGAACTGCACCTCTTAACACGCATTGCGGTGCCCGAAAAAATTATCGGGCTTGCGCTGATCCTCAATTTTTTCGACCGCTGCTAAGCTCTTTTTGCTCCCTTCATCCCGCACTGCGGGCGGTCGCAAACGAGCCTTGGCGGGAAGCTGCCCGGGAAAATAGGTCAACGCTGACATCTAAAAGAAACCTTGCACTTTTGTGTAAGGTTTTCTTTTTTGTCTTTTTAATGGATCGGCATCCTCGTTGCCCCCTGCATAGGTGTTTTTGCAATTTAGTTCATGTCTCTGCGTCTGACCGCTTTTCAATATTTATCTTCTGTTTCTTTACTTATTATGTTGACACACATTTTCTTTTTTGATATTATCTTTAAATAAAGGCGGTTTAATAAAAGTATGAAAAAATTTATGTTTTTTCCTATATGGAAATTTGATGAACTTGAATATAAGTTAAAAGAAATGGAAAAGCAAGGTTACAGATTGGATTATATTAAGTATTCGTATTTCTTTTTTTTTAAAAATCAAAAGAAAAGGATATGAATTATTTTATTACTTTTAATATAAGCAGAAAATTTGGCAGTGGTTTTTGTGATTATAATGTTTTGACTAATCATAAGTGCCACGAAATTAATACTCAGTATTGCTATTATAATATATTCAGAACTGCCGATTCGTCTGAAAATTTAGACCATCTTTATGAATTCAGACGTGAAATTGTGTTAACTTCTATACGTGAGTTATTTTTTTCTGTTTTATTTTTGTTTATTATATTTTTTATAGTGCTTATTCTCTCAATTTCTGCTTCTTTGGTTTTTTATATGTGCTTTTCTTTACTGGGTTCTGTTATTCTTTTTGCATATTCAATTTATTATCTTTTTGCTTTTTTTAAACAAAAGAAAAAAGTGAAAGAATGGTTGAAAAATAATAGTAAAATTGATTTTTAGGTGATATTATGACATTTCGTGCTTATTTAAAAAGAACTGAGTATGATACAGATAAGAATAACAAAAAAGATAATTTTAATTTTCTGAACAATAAATACTGTATTCCTGCTCAGACCGTTATTTCAGGTGATTCCATTACCGAAATTTTTAATATGGATTTGTTCAACTCTTATATTAAGGAAAGCGGTAAACTTGTCTATAATCGCGGTATCAGCGGTGACACAAGTAATAAACTTCTTGAACGATTTGACAGCAATGTTCTTGCACTGAAGCCATCAAATCTTGTATTGCTTATCGGCACTAATGATTTAACTTTGATTTCTGATGTTGATTACGTTTTTTCAAATATCTCAAAAGTTGTTGATAAGGCGCTGAATTCTGACCCTGATATGAATATCATATTGCAGTCGGTTTATCCTGTCACATATAAAAATAGGCGTAAAAACAGACTTATTTCTGCTCTTAATGAAAAATTACGTGCAATGTGTTCTGAGAAATATATTACTTATCTTGACATTTATGCATTGCTTTTGGATAATAAAGGCGGCTTTAATTCTGAATATACATATGACGGTCTTCATCCGAATGTGCGTGGATTTGAAGTTGTGGCAAATCAGATTATTCCGCTTCTAAAATAATTTGTTTTTTTGTATTACAAAGTAATCTCATTGTAAAATCATAAAGCAATTATTATTGACAAAGATATTTTTATATTATATAATGATGAAAATATTTTTTATGGAGTTTCCGATTTAAATGGACGACTGTGATAGTTTAAATATTTATTAATTTGGGACG
>JACTVT010000052.1 GCA_014465955.1 Eubacterium sp.
TTGTTAAAATATTATCAATCTATGGTCACTTTGCACAAACTTTTATCTTTATTATTGACAAAAACGTTAACAAGACTATAATAAACGCATACGATATTTAATGTATATATTGTTTTTTGAAAGCGAGGAAAATATTATGGCACGAGTTTATAATTTCAGTGCAGGTCCGTCTACACTTCCTGTTTCTGTTCTTGAAAAAGCAGGCGCAGAAATTCTTGATTACAAGGGTTCAGGTCAGTCCGTTATGGAAATGAGCCACCGTTCAAAGGTGTTTGATGACATCATTAAAGAGGCAGAGGCTCTTATGAGAGAACTTTATCAGATTCCCGATAATTACAAGGTTCTGTTTTTACAGGGCGGTGCATCTGCACAGTTTTCTGCAATTCCGCTCAACTTTATGAACGGCAGCGGCAAGGCAGATTATATTATTACAGGTCAGTGGGCTAAAAAGGCTTTTCAGGAGGCTCAGAAGTACGGCGATGTTAAGGCTGTTGCATCATCTGCTGACAAAACTTTCAGTTATATTCCGAAAACAAAGGCAGAGGATTTCCGTGAAGATGCCGACTATGTTTATATTTGTATGAACAACACAATTTACGGCACGGTTTACAAGGAACTTCCTCCTGTCGGCGATAAAGTTCTTATTGCAGACGTATCTTCATGCGCTCTTTCAGAGCCGCTCGATATCAGCAAGTTCGGCGTTGTTTATTTCGGCGCACAGAAAAACGTTGCTCCTGCAGGTCTTGTAGTTGCAATTATCCGTGAAGATTTGCTCGGCAATGCACGTGATATCTGCCCTGTTATGATGGATTATAAGATTCAGGCAGATGCTGATTCACTTTACAATACACCTCCTTGCTGGACTATTTATATATGTAAACTTGTTCTTGACTGGATTAAAGAAGAGTTCGGCTCACTTGAGGCTATGAAGGCTCATAATGAAAAGAAAGCAAAGATTCTTTATGATTTTCTTGACAGCAGTGAAATGTTCAAGGGTACAGTAGTTCCCGAGGACCGTTCACTTATGAATGTTCCTTTCGTTACAGACAGTGACGAACTGAATGCCAAGTTCATCAAAGAGGCAACCGAGGCAGGCTTCGTAAACCTTAAAGGTCACAGAAGCGTAGGCGGTATGAGAGCGTCTATCTATAATGCAATGCCTATCGAAGGCGTTGAAAAACTCGTTGAATTTATGAAGAAATTTGAGGAGGAAAATAAATAATGTATAATATTAAAACATTAAATAAGATTTCAGAGGTAGGACTTTCAAAGTTCGATACTTCAAAATATGCTTACGGCGATAACATCGAAAATCCCGATGCAATTATGGTGCGTTCAGCATCTATGCACGATATGGAAATGCCCGAGTCTCTGCTTGCAATCGCAAGAGCAGGCGCAGGCGTAAATAACATTCCCGTTGCAGACTGCACAAATGACGGCATTGTTGTTTTCAACACACCTGGTGCAAATGCAAACGCAGTTAAAGAACTTGTTATCTGCGGCCTTCTTCTTTCAAGCAGAAAGATTACAAAGGCTATTGACTGGTGCAAAACCATTAAAAATGATGAAAACGTAAGCAAAAGCGTTGAAAAGGGCAAATCTGCTTTCGCAGGTCCTGAAATCAAGGGCAAAACGCTTGCCGTAATCGGTCTCGGCGCTATCGGCAGACTTGTTGCAAACGCAGCCGTTGACCTTGGTATGACTGTTATCGGCTACGACCCGTTTCTTTCAGAGGCTGCTGCAGAATCTCTCAGCAAAGAGGTTACAGTAAATAATAATCTTGACGAAATTTTCCCTGCTGCAGATTATATTACCGTTCACGTTCCGCTCACTCCCGATACAAAGGAAATGATTTGTGCTACAAACATTGAAAAAATGAAGAATACAGTAAGAATTCTTAACTTTGCACGCGGCGACCTTGCTAACAGCAGTGATATTGTTGCTGCACTTGAAGACGGCAAAATGGCTTGCTATGTAACAGATTTCCCGTCAGCAGAACTTATTGGTATTGACGGTGTTATTGCTCTTCCTCACCTTGGTGCATCAACACCTGAAAGTGAAGAAAACTGTGCATCAATGGGCGCACTTGAACTTATTGATTTCCTTGAAAACGGAAATATTAAGAATTCTGTTAATATGCCGTTCGTTTGTGCTGAAAAAACAGGCGTTGCAAGAATTACCGTTATTCACAAAAATCAGCCGAATATGATTGCAACAATTACGGATACAATCAGTAAAGACGGCGTTAATATTGCTAATTTTGAAGATAAAAACCGCGGCGAAATCGCTTACAGCATCATTGATGTTGATACAGATGTATCTAATCAGGTTGTTGAAGATATTAAAAAGATTGACGGTGTAGTTCGCGTTCGGGTAATCAAATAATTTCTGATTGTGTTATTGAAATTTTGTAGGGGTCGATGCCTTCATCGACCCTGTTTTTTATTTTTATTCCCCTTGACAAAATAAGCCTGTGGTGTTATAATGCATACTAATCTGCTTTAAAGCGTTAAAGTAAAAAGAAAAGGAGCGGTAATTATGGCACCGAGAAAAGGTAATTTAATGACTGTAAGAACCGATGTTAAGGTTCTTGATGCAACAATAAGAGACGGCGGTCTCTGCAATAATTTTGAATTTACAGATGAATTTGTTACCGAACTTTATAAAACAAATGTAAAAAGCGGCGTGGATTATATGGAGTTCGGTTACAGAGCCTCCAAAAATCTTTTTGACCCCGAGAAATTCGGCAAATGGAAATTCTGCAGTGAAGAGGATATCAGAAGTATTGTCGGCGACAATGTTTCGGATATGAAAATTGCAGTTATGGCTGATGTCGGAAGATGCGATTTTAAAGAGGATTTTGTGCCGAAATCGGAATCTGTTGTAGATATGGTTCGTGTAGCCTGCTATATTCATCAGATTCCATCTGCTGTTGAAATGATTGAGTATTTTCATAATCTCGGTTATGAAACCACCTGCAATATTATGGCAGTAAGCCAGGCGAACACGGAACAACTTTCAGATGCACTTGAAATGCTCGGTCAGAGCAGTGTTGATGTAATCTATCTTGTGGATTCTTATGGTTCGCTTTATCCGGAAAATGCAAGTAATCTTGCAAAACTGTATCTTGAATACGGCGAAAAATACGGCAAAGCAATCGGATTTCACGCTCATAATAACCAAAATCTCGCATTTGCAAATACAATTGAAACGATGTCTTACGGCGTTTCATATCTTGATGCAACTGCAATGGGCATGGGCAGGGGCGCAGGCAACTGTGCTATGGAACTTCTGCTTGGATTCCTCAAAAATCCTAAGTATAATCTTTACAGCCTGCTCACGTTCCTTGAAAAGTATATGCTGCCGCTTAAAGCAAGCGGTGTTGTGTGGGGCTATGATGTGCAGTATATGCTCACAGGCCAGTTAAACCGCCATCCTCGTGAGGCGATGGCATTTACTGCTGATGAACGTGTGGATTACTGTGAATTTTATAAGTCTTTGCTTGACAATTTCTAAATTGCTTATTAAAATAAATAATATCCGATTTTGGCGGGCGGATACTATCCGCCCCTACAAGATATTATTTCATATTTGTAGGGGAGGGCCTCTGCGCCCTCCCGTTATTTTTATTAATATACTTTCAGGTGATGAATATGGCAATTGACAATTCAATGAAAAATATGCGTTTTGTCCGCAAACTTCCGATTCCGCAGGAGGTAAAAAAACTCTTTCCGTTAAGTGAAAAAGGTGCTCTGATTAAAGCAGAGCGTGACGCAGAAATTGCAAAGGTTTTTAAAGGCGAAAGCGATAAATTTCTGCTTATAATCGGTCCCTGCTCGGCAGACAGGGAGGAGAGCGTGCTCGATTATGTCGGCAGGCTTGCAGAGGTGCAGAAAGAGGTTGCCGACAAACTTATAATCATTCCCCGAATTTACACCGGAAAGCCAAGAACAACAGGCGCAGGCTATAAAGGTCTGATTCACCAGCCCGACCCTGACGGTGTGCCTGATATGTATGAGGGCATTATTGCTGTCCGTTCGCTTCATTCAAAGGCTATTGAGCAGACAGGACTTACCTGCGCAGACGAAATGCTTTATCCGAATAATTACCGTTATCTCAGCGACCTTTTGTCTTATGTTGCAGTCGGTGCAAGAAGTGTAGAGAATCAGGATCACCGTTTGACTGCAAGCGGAATGGATATACCATGCGGTATGAAAAATGCCACAAGCGGCGATTATTCTATTATGCTTAATGCCATTACGGCGGCGCAGAGCGGTCACACATTTATTTTCCGTGGCTGGGAGGTTGAGTCAAGCGGTAACGAACTTGCTCACGCAATTCTCAGAGGCGGTGTGGATAAGCATGGAATTTGTCATCCAAATTATCATTACGAAGATTTGATTACTTTATATAATATGTATGGCACAGAAGACGGCTTTAAAAATCCTGCCGTTATTGTAGACACAAATCATTCAAACAGCGGCAAGCAGTATCTTGAACAGGTGCGTATTGCAAACGAGGTACTTCACTCTATGCGCCACAGCGGCGATATTAAACGTTTTGTTAAAGGTTTTATGATTGAGTCTTATATTGAAGACGGCTGCCAGAAGGTTGAAGACGGCGTTTATGGTAAGTCAATTACCGACCCGTGCCTCGGCTGGGAAAAATCAAAGGATTTGATTTATTCAATTGCAGACCAACTTTAATTCGTTGCTTTTTGGGTAATATTTCACAAATGAATACCCGCTCACTTGGTAAATAATCACAAAAAGACTGTCGGACACCATTCTTTGTTTGACAGTCCTTTTTATATGTGCTATTATATACTCATTAAAATCACTTTAGCGCTTTAAAGGCTAAAGATAAATCTTTTTATAAGGAGAAAGAAAATGAATAAAGTATTTAAAAGAGCGTTGGCGCTCGGTCTCAGTGCTGTTATTACTGCAGGCTGTTTTGCAGGCTGTTCGGCCCAGAACGGTGGCGATGATGCAAACAAAACTTACAAAATCGGTATCTGTCAGATCAGAGAGCATGAGGCGCTTGACGCTGCAACAGAGGGATTTAAAAAAGCTATGACCGATAAGCTCGGCGACAAGGTAACATTTGAAGAGCAGAATGCACAGGGTGAAACCACCGCCTGCTCAACAATCGTAAACCAGTTCATTTCTCAGGGCGTAGATCTTATTCTGGCAAATGCTACTCCTGTTGTTCAGTCAGCAGTTGCTGCTACAAAGGATATTCCGATTGTCGGCACATCTGTAACAGAATACGGTGTTGCACTTGATATTTCCGATTTCTCAGGCAAAACAGGTATGAATGTAACAGGTACATCAGACCTTGCTCCGCTTAAAGATCAGGCTGCTATGATTAAAGAAATCTGCCCTGACACAAAAACCGTAGGTATTGTTTACTGCTCGGCAGAGCCGAATTCAAAATATCAGGCAACAGAGGTTTCAAAGTATCTTGCTGAAATCGGCATCACTGCAAAAGAATATCCGTTTGCAGATTCTAACGATCTTCAGTCAATCGCAACACAGGCAGTTGCTGAAAACGATGCAATTTATCTTCCTACAGATAACACTGTTGCTGAAAACACATCAATCATTGATTCTATTGCAAGACCTGCAAAGAAGCCTGTTTTCGCAGGTGAAGAGGGTATTTTAAGAGGCTGCGGTGTAGCAACACTTACAATCAGTTATTATGATATCGGTTACAAGGCAGGCGAAATGGCTGCTCAGATTCTTACAGAGGGTGCAAATCCCGGTGAAATGGAAATCGCATATGCTCCGCAGTTCACAAAGAAATATAATGCAGATATCTGTGCAGAACTCGGCATTGAAGTTCCGGCAGATTATGTAGCACTTGAAGCAGCACAGTAATTAAATTGAATTAAAAGTATAAATAGTGGGGTGGGTAATATCCACCCCATAATTTATACTCACACGGCGAATAATATCCGCCTGCTGAATTATTTAATAATTCAGTTGCGAATATTGTTGATTTGTTGTATAATATTTCGGAATTATTTTTGTTTAGCGGAGGTACAATATGCTTTCAGGATTTTTAGGTTCCCTGCCGGGTGCGGCGGCACAAGGCATTATATGGGGAATTATGGCAATCGGAGTTTATCTTACATACAGGATTCTTGATTTTGCGGATCTGACTGTAGACGGCTCTTTCGGCACAGGCGGTGCTGTGCTTGTTATGTGCACTTTAAACGGTATGAATATTTATGTTGCTTTGCTGCTTGCATTTGCGGCAGGCTGTCTGGCAGGCCTTGCAACGGGAATTTTTCACACTGTTTTCGGAATTCCGCCTATTTTATCTGGTATTCTTACCCAACTTGCTCTTTATTCCGTAAACCTTGATATAATGGGCAAATCCAATCAGGTAATCAGTGTGGATAAGTTCAATCTTCTTGTCAGCCTCAGATTTATAAATAAATCAATTGTTGTAGGTTTGATTATAACCGCAATTACTATTGCAGTGCTGTACTGGTTCTTCGGCACCGAACTCGGTCATTCAATCCGTGCAACGGGTAACAACCAGAATATGTCAAAGGCAAACGGTATTAATACGAATGTAAACAAGGTTATTGCACTTGTTCTTTCAAACGGTATTGTTGCTCTTTCAGGCGCACTGCTTGCACAGTATCAGGGCTTTGCAGATATCAATATGGGCCGAGGTGCAATCGTTATCGGTCTTGCGGCAGTTATTATCGGCGAAGTTATCTTCGGCAAAATCTTCAAAAACTTTGCTCTTCGTCTGCTTTCGGCAGTTATCGGCGGCGTGATTTACTATATCGTAATCACATTCGTAATTGCAGTCGGTCTTCCTGCTAATGATTTAAAACTGTTCTCGGCTCTTGTAGTTGCCGTTTTCCTTGGTATTCCTTATTGGAAAAACAAGGTTATAGGCAAAAAAGTAAAAAGAACGGAGGGTGCGCAGAATGCTTGAAATTAAAAATGTTTTTAAAACCTTTAATCCGGGCACTGTTAATGAAAAACACGCTCTTAATGGTATAAATTTAACGCTTAATGAGGGCGATTTCGTAACCGTTATCGGCGGTAACGGTGCAGGTAAATCAACGATGCTCAATATGGTGGCAGGCGTTTATCCTGTTGACAGCGGTTCAATTGTAATTGACGGTGTTGATGTTACAAAATTGCCTGAGCACAAACGTGCAAAATATATCGGAAGAGTTTTCCAGGACCCTATGACAGGCACTGCCGCTGATATGCAGATTGTAGAAAATCTTGCACTTGCATCAAGGCGCGGCAAATTCCGCACATTAAGGCCGGGTGTTACAAAAAAAGAAAAAGCAGAGTATGCAGAAATTCTTAAATCACTTGATCTGGGACTTGAAACAAGGCTTACATCAAAGGTCGGTCTGCTTTCAGGCGGTCAGAGGCAGGCAATTACACTGCTTATGGCAACGCTTAAAAAGCCGAAAGTTCTTCTGCTTGATGAACATACGGCAGCGCTTGACCCGAAAACGGCGGCTAAGGTTCTTGAACTTACTACCGAAATTGTTGAAAAGGACAATCTTACAACAATTATGATTACGCATAATATGAAAGACGCCATCGCAATCGGCAATAGGCTGATTATGATGAACGACGGTAAGATTATTTATGATGTTGCAGGCGAGGAAAAGAAAAACCTTACTACTGCCGATCTTCTTGAAAAGTTTAAGGTTACAAGCGGCGGCGAACTTGATAATGACAGAATGATTTTATCAGAATAATATACAAAAAAACGGCCGGATAAAAAATCCGACCGTTTTGTTATTCATTTATGAAAAAATACTTATTTCATAAACCTGTACCCTCTTCCCCACACGGTGTGTATGAAATCGAGGTTTGGGTCTATTTCTTTGATTTTATCTCTGATTCTGTTTACGTGCACGGTTATGGTTGATGTTTCGCCTATTGAGTCATAATTCCATATTTCGTTAAACAGTTCTTCTTTGGTGAAAACGGTGTCGGGTGATTTTGCAAGAAAATAGATTAAATCAAATTCTTTGTTTGTAAGCACAATTTCCGTATCATTTATATATGCACGGCGTGATGCTTTTTCAAGTTTTAATGCACCGATTGTGATATCCTTGTCATCGGTGTTCTTTTTTTCTTTTGCCGTCAGGCGATTGTATCTGCTGATGTGTGCAATAACTCTTGCCACAAGTTCACCGGGTGAAAATGGTTTTACAATGTAGTCATCTGCACCGAAACCAAGACCTTTGATTTTATCAAGGTCTTCTTTTTTTGCACTAACAAGCAGAATGGGTATATCTTTTTCAGCCCTTATTTTTCTGCATACTTCAAGACCGTCTATTTTAGGCAGCATAATATCAAGTAAAATCAGGTCAAAATCACCGCTTAGTGCCATCTTTAAACCTGTTTCACCGTCTGCAGCGGTGCTTACGCTGAAAGAGTTTGCTTCAAGATAATCTTTTTCAATACCCTGAATGTTTAAATCATCTTCAATTATCAGAATTTTTTTCATTGCCGCTCTCCTTATTTAATTGCCTTTGCTCTATTGGCAGAGAAATATATATTGAAAGTCCGTTTCCGAGTTCACTCTGTGCCCATATCATTCCGCCGTGAAGTTCTATAATCTGTTTGCACACGGAAAGTCCGAGACCTGAGCCGTCACGCACATTTGAGCGTGCCTTGTCTGCTCGGTAAAGTGTATCAAAAATTCTCGGCAGACTTTGCTTGTCAACACCCATTCCGTTGTCCTTTATTTCAAATATAACGGATTGCGAATATTCAGAAACGCTGAGTGTGATTTTTCCATGCCTGTCCGGCTGTTTGTATTTAACACTGTTTGAGATTATATTGCTTATAACTCTTGCAAATCTGTCTGTATCAATTTTAAAACTCGGGTTTGTTTTTGCGTTGTTTATAACCTCAAAATCAAAATCTTTTTCAGCAAGGTCATTTTTCAAATCTTCCGTAAACGCAATAAAATCGTCAATGCTTACTTCTTCGAAATTCAGCGTAATGTTGCCGAGTTCAAGTTTTGAAATAGTCAGCAGGTCATCAAGCATTTTTTCGGTATCGCAGGTGCTCGCGTAAATTGTGTTCAGATAATGCTCTTTTTTTTCAGGCGTGTCGGCAATGCCGTCGCGAAGTCCTTCAACATAGCCTTTTATAGAGGTCAGCGGTGTTCTTAAATCGTGTGCAATCCCTGCAATCATTTCTTTTTGCTGTGTATCTGCACGCTGTTGTTTTTCCATAAAATATTTAATCTGACTGCTCATATTGTTAAAATTGTCGGCAAGCATACCAAGTTCGTTTTTTGACTTATAGTCAATTTGGTAATCAAGATTGCCTTTTGAAAGTTCGTCTGCGCCTGCCGAAATTTTATTGATCGGCTTGATGAGAGTGTTTGAAGTAATCAGTGAAATGATAACAATCGTCAGAATAAATATGAAAATAATAACTGCAACAATAATTATTGTTCGTGATGTTATCAGGCTTTCGTAATTTTCGTTCGGCAGTTTTGCCGAATTTTCGGGCACGGTATATGAATTGTTTTTTATTACAATTGTATAGCGGTTGCCTGTTGCATCATCGGCGTGGCTTATAATTGTTAAATCATTGTTTTTGAAAGAATAGGCGTTTTCCGTTTTGTCGATTTCATCAAAGTTGATTTCACTGCCTTCGCTTTTATAAAAAGGCTCGCCGTTTTTTTCAATATAAAATGATGTGTCAAGCGTTTCAATCGGTGAAATGAATCCTTTAAGAATTCCCAGTGTTTCTTCATCATCTTTTCCGCTTATCAGTGCGTTTGAAATGTCTGTCACCGTCTGATTCCATTGAATGTTGTTTATCAGGCTGTATGACGTTGTCGTTACTGACGAAAAATCAAATTTTGACGCCATTGTATTTAAAAATACGGTTGCAAATGACACTATTATTATAATAGGTATAACAATTGCAAGCACTGATGTAAGCGCAATTCTGGTGCGTATTTTAAAGTTTTTGGTGGTTTCTTTAATTTTTTCGGTCTGATTTTTCTTTGCCATAATTATTCAAAATAAATCGGATTGGTAAATGCGCGCATAAACGGCGGCATTACCTCCTTGTTGCATTTTAAGAATTTCTTTTCAACTGTCTTGTAAAGCGCTTTTACAGGTCCTTGGAATTCATATGTAATTTCAACTCTTACAAAGCCTTTTTCCTGTACTTCACACTGAAAATACAGTGCGTTTTCAAAGCCGTTTGCTCTGTGGGTGTAGATTTCTTTTTCGTTGTTGTAAACTCTTACTGTGTGGCGCGGCTGCAGTTTGATAACAGCAATGTCAACCGTTGTGCCTTTTTCAAACTTAACAGTGTCACCCACATTGGCATCACCGCAGGTAAGGTAAATCTCTGTTGATTTCGGTGAGTTCGTTACAAAGCAGTGCCCCTCACGCATAGCCTTCAATATTGCAGACGGCGTGTTGTCTTCGGCAAGAACATATGTTGTCGGGTGTGCAAGAATATCAAGGCCTGCGTAGTTTTTGTGGTAGTCCGAACCGCCTACAGCAGCAATTTTTTCGCCGTTCAGAAGTTTGTTTACCCACCAGTCACGGTTTATCATATTGTCAGTATGCTGAATTGTGTTCCAAACCTCAACGCAGTCGCAGTATAAATCGTCAATATCAATCGTAAAGCCGCACTGCGAGCAGAACGGATGGTTCAGTGAAATTGTTGCGCCTGCATCTTTGCATTTTTTTATGATTTCATCATAATCTTCTTTTGTTGTAATGTCATACGGCGGTTCCTGCGGCACTTTTGCACCCCAGATGTTTACATGACCTGCGTCAACCGTGATTTCCTGACCCTGAATTACAAGCATATCGCCGTCATAATAACTCTTTTCAACGCTGTTGAAATTGTGGTCGGTGATAATCATAAAGTCAAGTCCCGATTGTTTGCACCTGTCTACAAGTTGCCCCTTTGTAAGTACACCGTCACTGTTAATTGTGTGCAGGTGTGTGTCACCTTTAAACCATTTCTTTTCTGCCATAATTTTTCACCCCTTAATATAATTAATTTTATTTTATCATATATGTTTTAATTATTCAATGCTGTTTTTGTGAACAAAAGCGTTATATAAATTCAATTGTAAACCGAATTTAAAATAAAAGTTGACAATTGTTTCGTTATATTATATAAAATATGAAGAAATGAAAAGGAGATATCATTATGAGTGAAATATCAGTTGAAAAAGAAAAGAAAAAAAGGAAAATGAAAACGCTTGACGTGGTGTATATCGGCCTGTTTGCCGCTGTAATGGCCGTCTGCTCGTGGATTTCCATACCGCTTACCGTGCCGATTACTCTTCAGACCTTCGGCGTATGCTGTGCAGTCGGTCTGTTGGGACTTAAAAGAGGAACGCTGTCCGTTCTGGTTTATATTATTCTCGGCCTTGTCGGCGTGCCTGTTTTCGCCGGTTTTACAAGCGGAGTCGGCATTCTTGCAGGCACAACAGGCGGTTATATTGTCGGCTTTGTTTTTACTGCCTTGATTGTCGGACTGATGACAAAGTTGCTCGGCAATAAACTGTGGGTTTACATTGTTTCAATGGTGCTCGGTATAGCAGTCTGCTATGTGTTCGGCACGGTGTGGTATATTGTTGTTTATAATAACGGTAATGCAGACGCAGTGTCACTCGGTACAGTGCTTGGCTGGTGTGTAACGCCGTTTATTATTCCCGATATGGTCAAAATCGCATTGGCATCGGTTATCTGCACAAGGGTGAAAAAGTATGTTAAGGATTAAAATATAACGGTAGTGTGAGGGCATACCGCCTTATAGGGCGTTATTGTATTAATCGTAGGGTGCGGCGTCTTCGACGCACCGCAAATATAAAGGTGAAAATATGTTGAAAATCAGACCCCACCATTTAAACTGTATGCCTCGGTTTATCGGTAAAGGCTACAGTGATGATTTTTGCAGAAATATGCAGAAAATCAAGGCACGTATTGAAAACGGCGAGCCGTATACACTTGTTTATGAGGCAGATGATATTTGTGCCCTTTGCCCGAATCTGATTGACGGCGTGTGTAAAGATAACGATAAAGTTCTGCGGTATGACAGATTAAGCGTTGATGAAACCGATATATCAAAAATTTGCCCCGACTGTCAGTGGTATGAAATATGCAGTAGGTTTCAGTAATTATTTATATTACAGATGTAAAATTATTATCGTAGGGGAGGGTCTCTGCACCCTCCCGAAACAGCGTGGTTTATAAATTGTTTATATGAAGTATAAAATTAATAAAAATATTTTACAAATTATCTTGTAAACACGGTTGGTTTTTAGTATAATATTTCTGTAAATTATAAAAAAGATAACGGAGGGGTTATTATGTCAAACTGCTGGCTTAACGGAAAAACCTGTGTTGTTACAGGCGCATCCGGCGGTATGGGTGCAGGAATTGCTGCTACTCTTATTAAAAAACACGGTTGTAAGGTAATCGGCGTTGCAAGGTCTGAACCGAAAATGATTAAATTTATTGAGGAACTCGGTCCAACATATGCAGAGCAGTTTTCTTACAAACTTTTTGATGTTTCCAAAAAAGAAAACTGGGATAATTTTGTTGAGGAATTGCAGGCAGACGGCGTTAAGGTTGATATTCTTGTAAACAATGCAGGTATTCTCCCTAAATTCAAGCGCTTCGACAGATATGATATGGACGAAATTGAAAGAGCAATCAACATCAATTTCTATTCCTGCGTATATTCAATCAAGGCTATGCTTCCTATGCTTCTTGAAAGCCCCGAAGGCGGTATCGTAAATATTGATTCATCTGCTGCTCTTATGAGCCTTGCAGGCACAACGATGTATTCCGCTTCAAAGGCTGCTTTGAAAGGTTTTACAGAGGCACTCAGAGAAGAGTTCAGAGGCAAACTTTTTGTCGGCCTTGTTTGTCCCGGCTTTACAAAGACTGATATTTTCCGTGATCAGAAGAATGAGGGCGGAAAGGGTCAGAAGATTATGGACATGATTTCAACAGACTGTGATCTTATGGTTAAAATGATTATGTTCGGTCTTGAGCATAAGCAGCAACTTCAGATTCACGGTATGGACGCTCATGCTATGAGTGTATTCGGCAAACTTCTTCCTGTAAATGGCTCACGCCTTTTCAGCGCAATTATGAAGGCAGCCGATATAGACCTTTTCAAAGACGTATTTAACGATTGATAATTTAGGCAATGAGTAGAAATCCAAACCGTGGTTAAAATTGGCTGATTTGCCCTTTTTATGAAGTTTTCGCTTTAATTCTGCATTTTGGGCAGGTTCGGATTTTCTATTCATTGCCTGGCAAACAGGGTGCAAACGGCACAAAGACGTGCCGTTTCACCCTTTTGTACTTTTTTATATCGGAGGTTTTTCATATGGGCAATACAGTAGACGCTGTATCAAAAAAGTATATGAATTTTAAAGAAATTGCCGCTTATTCGCTCGGTCTTTTCGGCTTTCAGGCAATAGTAGGTCTTCTTAATTCATATCAGGCAGAGTTTGATGGCTCAATTCTCGGCGTAAATGTAAGCGTTGTTGCAATTTTAATTCTGATTGCAAAAATTGTTTCGGCAGTTGCAGACCCCGTTGTAGGCAATCTTGTAGACCGTTCAAAAAGCAAACACGGCAAATTCAAGTCAATGATTCTCTATTCAATCATTCCGCTTCTTGTTATGACTGCCGTAATATTTATTGATGTTCCTTTTAAATCAAACACGATGCTGACTTATGTCTGGATTTTCGTTACATATTTAATCTGGAGTATCGCAATGACAATGGGTGACGTTCCGTCGCAGGGCATTGCATCTGTTCTTACTCCGAATCCCGACGAAAGAACAAACGTTGTTTCCATTTCAAACACCTTCAAGCAGGTGGGCTTTTCTGCCTGTGTAGTTATCGTTCCTATCGTTTGCCTTATCATTCCGGGCGGCTCGCAGGTGTTCGGCTTTGAGGGTGATACGGATACACCGATGATTGCTCCCGAGTATCTCGGTACGGCAATTTTAACCGCAGTTCTCGGCTGCGCGTTGTTTGCGCTTATTCCGCTTATCAATAAGGAAAGAGTTACAAACACTTCAACCGAAAAAACAACTGCCAAGGATATGATTAATGCACTTAAGAATAATAAGCCGTTTATGCTTGTTATTATTTCATACTTCCTCGGCTTCGGCCGTCAGATGGCTATGGGCATTCAGGTTCAGGCTGCCACTGTTATTTTAGGCTCGCAGAATCTTGTAGCCGTTCTTGGTATCGTTACTGCCGTAGGCTCAATGATTTCAATGGCTCTTTGCCCGCTGCTTATTAAAAAACTTGATGAAAAGAAAGCGTATATTATTCTTTCGGTTTACGGTTTTGCCGCATCAATTTTCTCATTTGTAATCGGTCATTTCTGGTTTAAGTCACCTGATAATATGGTGCTCACCGTTCTGTTCTATGCATCATTGTTCCTTATCGGTCTTCAGTTTGGTGCAGTAACACTTATGCCAATGATTATGACTGCCGACGCCGTTGATTACTATGAGTATGAAACAGGCAAGAGAATGGAGGGCGCCTGCTACTCAATTCTTACTTTAACAATTAAGGTTTGCCTTGCTCTCGGTACTGCCGTTGGACTTATCTTTGTTCAGCAGTCAGGTTATTATGAAGGTCTTACAACAGGCACATTCACAACAAATACAAAGGATATCATCTTCTTTGCTTATACAGCACTGCCCGGTATCCTTGCACTTCTTTCAATTATTCCGATGTTCAAGTATGACATCTGCGGCGAAAAGAAGGCAAAAATCTCTGCCGCACTTGCTGAAAGACGAGCATAAAAAAATATTTTAAATTATCTTCGGGAGGACATCAGTCCTCCCGATTTTTTATATTTTGGGCGGATGGTATCCGCCACTACGAATTGTTTATAAATAATTTATTGCGAATAAGTTAAATTTATTTAAAATAAATGTTGACAATAAATTAAATTTATGTTACTATAAACGTGAAATAAATAATAAAAAACCGGATAAATACAGGCATTGCAGCCCGTAT
>JACTVT010000053.1 GCA_014465955.1 Eubacterium sp.
ATTTTGAATATTGCATATACGGTGCGTCGAGGACGCCGCACCCTACGATTGTTCCGAAAACGTATTTCATATTTTGCGTACATATTGTAACAAAATACATTCCGTTTGAATTGTAATCGAAATTTTTTAAACGCATTTTTTTGCGCTTCGGTAATTCATTTTCCATAAATTTATTTCATTTTCTTACCGTAATACATTGCACGCAGGGAATTTGCAATTGCGATAAGGCACACGCCGACATCGCCGAAAACCGCAAGCCACATTGCGTTTTCATCAAAAATACCAACGGCACAGCCGATAATAATAAGCAATTTCACGCCGATACTGAACACAATATTTTCACGCACAATGTTCATCGTTTTGCGTGATATTTTTCTGCCCTCGGGGATTTTTGAAAGGCTGTCGCCCATAATTACAATATCGGCCGCCTCAATTGCAACATCAGAGCCGATTGCGCCCATTGCCACGCCCAGATCGGCCTCGGCAAGAACGGGAGCATCGTTGATACCGTCGCCCGTGTAAAGTACAACGGCGTTCGGGTCTTGTTTAAGTTCTCTGACTTTCTGCACCTTATCCTGCGGAAGAAGTTTGGCATAATACTCGTCAATACCTGCCCTTTCGGCAATATCCTTTGCAATAATTTCCTTATCGCCCGTGAGCATAACCGTTTTCGTTATGCCCATTTTTTTCATATCGGAAAGTGCCTGCCTGCTGTCCTGCTTAATAATATCGGCAAACACAATATCACCGAGGAATTCGCTGTCACTGCACAGGTAAATTGCCGTGCCGATAAGATTGGTTTCTTTAAAATCAACACCGACCTGTGCCATAAGTTTTTCGTTGCCTGCGTAATACCTTTTACCGTCAACAACTGCCGAAACGCCCATTCCTGCGTAGTTTTTGGCATCTTCAACAGTGTATTTATCGGCATACTGACCGAAAGCAAGGCTGACTGATTTTGCAATCGGATGATCCGAAAACTTTTCGCACGCCGCAATCAGACCGAGCAGTTCTCTGTGGTCTGCCTTGTGCTCACAGTGGCAATGCACGCACTCGCAGTTTACATATTCAAACTTGCCGCTTGTGATAGTGCCCGTTTTGTCAAACACGCCGACGTTGCATTTAGCAAGCATCTCAAGATGGTCCGAGCCCTTGATAAGAATACCGCGCTTGGAGCACGCACCGATACCGCCGAAAAAGCCGAGCGGAACTGAAATTACAATTGCGCACGGGCAGGAAACTACAAGGGCAGACAAGCCTCTGTAAATCCACTCGCTCCACTCACCGCCGAAAAAGAGCGGCGGAACAACAATAATCAGCAGTGCGATAAGGCACACAACGGGTGTGTAAATCTTTGCAAAACGTGAAATAAATTTTTCTGTTTTGCTCTTTTTGTCGTTCGATTCCTCAACCATTTTCAGAATCTGAGAAACGGTAGAATCTTTATATTCCTTCTCGGCTCTGATTGTCAGCGTACCGTCAAGGCAGACTGCGCCCGAAAGCACCTCACTGCCCTTTGCCATTGAAACGGGAATGCTTTCACCCGTCAGAGCAGACATATCAACCTCGGCAGAGCCGCTTACAATAACGCCGTCAATGTCAATACGCTCCCCTGCATTTACAATAAATTCATCGCCGATTTTAACTTCCTCGGGCTTAATTTCGACTACCTGACCATCACGCATAATTTTGACGGCGGCAGGCTTCATTTCAAGCATATCCTTAATGGATTTTCTGCTTTTGCCGAGCGCCATTCCCTGAAGAAATTCGCCGACAGTGTAAAGCAGAACTACGGCGCAGCCCTCTGTGTACTCACCGATTGCGAATGCACCGATTGACGCAATCGCCATAAGAAAGCATTCGTTGAAAATGTTGCCGTGAATGATGCCCTCAACAGCCTCTTTCAAAATGGAAAAGCCGACGAGCAGATATGAAATGCCGAAACAAAGCAGCGAAACAAAATCCGGAAGTTCGGTAAATTCGGAAATTATGTAGCCTGCCGCAAGCAAAACTGCACCTGTTATAACTTTGAATAAAAATTCGCCTTTGTTTTCCGTATCGTGGCTGTGCTCGTGGTCGTGACCGCAGCCGCAGCCGTCGTCATGGCAGTGTTCATTGTAGCAGCAGTCACAGTGGTCGTGGTGATTATGATGTTCGTGTTCGTTCATTGTTGTTCCTCCTATAGTTAATAATGAATGATGAATAATGAATAATTTCGGTTTTGTTTGATTATATTGCGGGTCGTCGGGGACGCCGACCCCTACAATTAAAACCAAAATCATGATTGATGGATTTTTTCATTAGACAAGGCAGAGGGAAAATTTCGTCGACGGGAGCATACGTGCTGTATGTGACCGAGCGGAATTTTGCCGATAACGCAGTATAATGGAAAAAGACACAATCATTCTTCCAAATGCTCAATACCACAGTTCATAATGGTTTTAACATGGTCATCTGCAAGAGAATAAACCATCTGCTTGCCCTGACGGGTGTATTTTACAAGATGATTTTGCTTTAAAATGCGAAGTTGATGCGAAACAGCGGTCTGGCTTGCGCCTGTTGCCGTTGTGATTTCGGTTACATTGAGTTCATTTTCAAAAAGACTGCACAAAATTTTCAGCCTTGTTGAATCCGAAAATATTTTAAATAAATCGGCAAGGTCATAAATAAGTTCCTCGTCAAGCATAAATTCACCTCCGTAAAAATCCGATTTTGTCCCCCTTGTTAAAGGGGGAACGGCACGAAGTGCCAAGGGGGATTCTGATTTTGAATCCCTCCACCGCAAGCGGTCCCCCTCCCTTTAACAAGGAAGGCTTTTTCAAACATATGCTCATTTGTTCATATATGCATTATATTCTATTTATCAAAAATTGTCAACACTTTTTTTGAATCAATTGTGGCGAGAAAAATATCTTTTACTTCTTTGTTCTTCTGATGCACCCGGCGCACAAGTTCTTTTTTTGTAATTCCCACCTCCGCAAGGTTGTTTTCAACAATTTTACCGTCCATAATAACATTTACCTGCAGGCTTTGCGCCTCGGGCGTAAAATTAAAATCTGTAGGGCAGAGCGGCCGCTCCTGCGGTATAGGCATAAAACTGATTTTGCCCGAGGTTTCCATAATCGCAAACTGAATATCGCTGATATTAAAATAACCTGCAAGGCGTGCAAAGGTAAGCAAATCATTAAGTTCAATTCTTGCTTTTTTCAGATTATGCTTTATAATTTTGCCGTTGTCAATCAGAATAATCGGCACGCCCGAAATAAATTTGCGTGCTTTTAAACTTTTCTGCGACAGGAAAATGAACGCCACATCAAGCAGTGTGTAAACCACCATTGCCGTAACGCCTTTCCACCACTCAATATCAAGGTTTGTGCACATCTCTGCCGCAACAGAACCTATTGTAATGCCAACAACATAATCAAAAAAAGACAACTCGGCAATGGCTCTGAAGCCCATTAATTTTGACAGAATAAACAAAACGACAAAAGAAGATAACGAAAGCACGGCAATTTTTAAAATTTCCATAATATCACCGGTATTATTTTGTGTTATTACGATTGAAATAATCATAATAATTTGTTATAATGACGTGTGTGAAAAAATAATTAGGGGTAATTATTATGGAAACCAAAACAAAAAAGAAAAGTAAAAGCAAGGGCAAAAAAGCAATAATTATAATTGCTTCAATCATCGGCGCACTGATTATTCTGTGCGGCATTTTTGCACTGACAACCTTTATAGGCTATCAGTCAAACAGGAATTTTATCAAAACAATTCCTGCCGTAGAATACGAAAATCAACTTGAACCCACTGTTGCCGACGACGGTTATTATACATTTGTAACCGACAATAACCTGCATGTTATGCAAATCAGCGACGTGCATATCGGCGCAGGCTTTATGACAATCGGAAAAGATAAAAAGGCAATTAACGCCGTTGCCGCAATGATTACAGCCGAAAAGCCCGATCTTGTGCTTGTTACGGGCGATATTGCTTACCCTGTTACTTTACAGGCGGGCACATTCAACAACAAAACCTCGGCAAGGCTTTTTGCCGAGCTTATGGAGCAGCTCGGCGTGTACTGGGCACCGACCTTCGGCAATCACGATACGGAATCCTATTCCTACTATGACCGCTCTGAAATCTGCGATTTTTACTCAAGCGGCGAATTTGAGCATTGCCTGCTTCAGTCGGGTCCGGAAGAGGTTGACGGCGAGGGCAACTACATAATAAACATCAAAAACAGCTCAGGCAAAATCGTACAAAGCCTTATTATGATGGATTCGCAGGCGTATATTGACAACGACAAGCCTTTTGCAAGCTTTGTTTTTGTATATGACCGCATTCACGATAATCAGGTTGAGTGGTATAAAAACGAAGTACAGGCACTTACAGAGGAAAACGGCGGCGAAGTGCCGAAATCGCTCGTATTTTTCCACATTCCGCTTGTGGAATATAAGGACGCTTGGCAGGAATATGTTGCAAACGGCAAAAAGGACACCGAAAATGTTAAGCTGATTTACGGCAATGTGGGCGAAAAGGAAGAAGGCGTTTTCCCTGCCGAGGAAAACTGCGGACTGTTTGACGCTGCACTCGAGCTCGGTTCAACTCAAGGATTTTTCTGCGGTCACGACCACCTTAACAACTTCTGCTTAAATTACAAGGGAATCAATCTTACCTACACATATTCAGTAGATTATCTTGCCTACTTCGGTATTTCCAAAAACGGTGCAAACCGCGGCTGTACGGTAATTGATATTAATCAGGACGGCAGCTATACATCACACCTCGAAAGCTATTATCAGGATAAATATGTGCCTGTTCTTGAAAAAGAAAAGGTAAGTATGGATAAATTCAACCCGGTTTATTGATTTGAGGGCAGGCACAGAGACCCGCCCTATGTAATGAATAATGAATGATGAATATTGAAAAATGAATAATTTCGGTTTTGTTGATTATATTTCGGGAGGGCACGGAGACCCTCCCCTACAGTAGGGGCAGGTCTCTGCGCCTGCCCGTTATTGTAATATTTTTTTGATTAGCGGACTTTTTCTCACAGCAAGACTTTGACTGAAATTTATTCCACGGAGCATATCGGGTATATGTGACTGAATAAAATTTTGCCAATAACGACGCATATCACAAAAAGACGCAATCAGGTATTGACAAAATTGTTTTCAAATCATATAATAACCATATTCAATGCATTGAAAAATTAAATCAAATTAACATTTTTGGGGCGGGGTGAAAATCCCCACCGGCGGTGAAAGTCCGCGACCCGTGTTTATGCACGGCTGAATCGGTGAAATTCCGATACCGACGGTGAACCAATTATAAAATTGGTCAAGTCCGGATGAGAGAAAATGTTTGGCACAAATTTTGTCGTATAATCATGGCAATTCTGCGCCATAGGTCAAAGCATTTACGCCCTGTCGTTTTCGACAGGGCTTTCTCTTTTCCCTAACAAAGGAGAACAAATGAAAACACAAACAACAAAGTCAAACACAAGCAAAAAAACAAACGTTAAAAAAATCACCACGGTTGCCATGCTGACGGCAATCGGCGTAATTTTGCAGTATATGGAGATATCCATACCGATAATACCGAATTTTATAAAACTTGATTTTTCGGATTTGCCCGAACTTATCGGCGCATTTACATTCGGTCCGTGGACGGGTGTACTTATTTGCCTGATAAGAAATGTAATTCACATTATTGTAAGCCAGAGCGGAGCAATCGGTGAACTTTCAAACTTTATTTTGGGTGCATTTTTTGCAATGACGGCAGGTCTGATTTACAAAAAAATGCCGAATATAAAGGGCGCTGTTATCGGCGCAATTGCAGGCTCGCTTGTAATGGGAATCGTGTCACTTCCAAGCAACTACTTTATAATTTACCCCTTATATTATAATGTAATGGGATTCCCCGAGCCTGCAATTTTGGAGATGTATCAACTTCTCAGACCGTCTACCAAGTCAATTTTTGAAGCACTGCTTGTTTTCAACGTGCCGTTTACGATTGTAAAAGGACTGATTTGCAGCGTGTTTGCCGTGGCGGTTTATAAGCCGTTGAGGAAATTTATAAATAAATAACGTTTTTTGCGGGGGGGCACGGACTGGTACACAGCCGTCCCCCTTTGTCACTGCGTGACATTTCCCCCGTACTACGGGGGAATCTTCCTCCCCTACTATAAAACTTTAATATAACTCTGTAGGGTGCGGCGTCCTCGACGCACCGCAAATTATAAATAATGTTGAGATAACAAAATACAGTAGGGGCAGGTCTCTGCGCCTGCCAGTAAAAAAACATATTGATATTTCATACGCAATGTAGTATAATATTGCAGTAAAAAATTATAACTAAGGAGATAATAATTATGTTAGTTTCTGCAACCGAAATGCTTAAAAAAGCAAAAGCAGGCCATTATGCAGTTGGTCAGTTCAACATCAACAACCTTGAATGGACAAAGTCTATTCTTTTAACTGCACAGGAATTAAACAGCCCTGTTATTCTCGGCGTATCAGAGGGTGCAGGCAAGTATATGACAGGCTTTAAAACCGTTGCCGCTATGGTAAAGGCAATGGACGAGGAACTCGGAATTACCGTTCCCGTTGCACTTCATCTTGACCACGGCACATACGAAGGCTGCTACAAATGCATTAAAGCAGGCTTTACTTCTATTATGTTTGACGGTTCACATTACCCGATTGAGGAAAATGTTGCCAAAACAACAGAACTTGTAAACGTTGCACACGCACTTGGTCTTTCAATTGAAGCCGAGGTAGGTTCTATCGGCGGTGAGGAAGACGGCGTTATCGGCGCAGGCGAATGTGCAGACCCTGATGAATGCAAAATGATTGCCGATCTCGGCGTTGATATGCTTGCAGCAGGTATCGGCAATATTCACGGCAAATATCCTGAAAATTGGGCAGGTCTTTCATTTGAAACACTTGACGCTGTTCAGCAGAAAACAGGCATTATGCCTCTTGTTCTTCACGGCGGCACAGGTATTCCGGAAGATATGATTAAAAAGGCTATCGACCTCGGCGTTTCAAAAATCAATGTAAACACAGAATGCCAACTTTCTTTCCAGGAAGCAACACGCAAATACATTGAAGACGGCAAGGATTTACAGGGCAAAGGCTTTGATCCTCGTAAACTTCTCGCTCCGGGTGCTGAAGCAATCAGAGCAACCGTTAAGGAAAAGATGGAACTCTTCGGCTCAATCGGCAACGCAGACGTTCAATAAATGGTCAGAAACACGCCAAAACACAAATATGGTATGGTAATCATCTTACCGTAGGGGTCGGCGTCCCCGACGACCCGCTTTGCAATAACGTATATTAAAAAATGCAGGAATATCGAATTCCTGCATTTTTTGGCGTTTTTTGCCTTTTGCTCGGGGGCAGTACCAATGTACAGCACCCGCTCACAAAATGCAAAATTCTGTTCCATTTCTTGAAGTCTGCTGATTTCAACTTAATTCATAACGGCACTGACGGTATCAACCAGATCAGAAACTTTGTCAACTGCTTTTTTCATTGTTTTTTTCGTTTTTGCACTACCCATGCCCATCGTTGCGCTTGCACCTGCAACAACAGAACCGACAGCCATTGCCACACCGATACCCTTCATAATATTTGCGGTTTTCTTTTTCATAATATACAATTCTCCTTTCAAAAATTTAACACAAAGATTAATTCATTTCTTTGCAATAATATTGTTTGAAGAATTGTTTTTTTTAATATTAAAAAAATTTGTTAAAAAAACAGAAAAGCCTCCCTTGTAAAAGGGAGGGGGACCGCTTGCGGTGGAGGGATTCTTAAATTGAATCCCCCTTGTCACTACGTGACATTGTTTCACTACCCCTTTGTCTGCTACGCAGACATTTCCCCTGATAGGGGAATCTTCCTTTAACAAGGGGGACATAATCAATAAAAATTTTTATATATCTTCTTTAAAATAAAATTCCTTATCCAATATTTTCTCAACTTCCTGCCCATCAATCATATCTATGTACGAAGCAAATTCATAACCGAAGCACTCGCCGTTTTCAAAAATATCAAGAAGCGGAATCAGCACAAAACGCCTTTTCCTGATACGCGGGTGCGGAACCTCAAGATTTTTTGTATTGATATGCCTGTCCTCGGCAAAAAGCAGATCTATATCAAGAATTCGGGGGCCGTTTGCAATGCCCCTTTTTCTGCCAAAGCCGCTTTCAATGCCAAGGCAAAGACCGAGCATTTCGTGCGGCTCAAGTTCTGATTCAACAAGCAAACAGCAGTTATAGAAATTATCCTGACGGGCGTAGCCGACAGGCTCTGTTTCATAAATGCCCGAACGCATTAAAACGTCTGTATAAGGCGTTAAATTAATAGAATTTATGCACTGCTCAATATTTTTCATACGGTCGCCGATATTGGTGCCGACGCCTAAAACATATCTCATTTTCGTCACCTTGTTCTTACAATATTCACTGCAACATACTCGAAATCCGCTTTCATAGGCGCTTCGGGTTTTTTTAATGTTATTTCAACTTTCTGCACATCGGGGTACTCTTCAAAAATTGCATCGGACACCACCTGAGCGCATTTTTCAAGCAAATCATACTTTGTCTCGGTAAACACACGGCGCACGGTTTTAATAACCTTTGCGTAACTTACCGTATCGTTTACATCGTCGCTTGCACACGCCTTGTTGATGTTTACATAAAGATCAATGTCAAAAACAAAATTCTGACCGTCTTCCTTTTCCTCGGGATTCACCCCGTGATAGGCAAATAATTTCAAGCCTTTGATTTTTATAATGTCCATAATATCACCAAATCAGATTGATTATTATAATGTCAATTCGTATTTTATTTTTACGGTGCGTCAAGGGTGCGGGTGTCCGGTGGACACCTCTGCGAAGCAGAAGCACCGACCGAGCCGACAGGTGAGACCGCCGCACCCTACATTATAGGGGCAATTCAACGAATTGCCCGTTTTTATCATTTTACGGGAGGGCACGGAGACACTCCCCTACAAAAAACTTAAATATAACTCTGTAGGGGCAGGTCTCTGTGCCTGCCCGCTGTTTCAATTATTTTATAAACATTTTCAGCGCATCTGCCATATATATTCCCTGCTTCTCGTGCTCCACATCGTGAAGACGAATCACATCTGCACCGCCGAAAATTGCAGCAGTATCAGCGGCAATATTACCGTAAATACGCTCCTTCGGGCACTCCTGCCCGCTGCCTTCTTTAATCACTCTTTTTCGGCTTGTTCCAAGCAAAATCGGGTAGCCAGGCGGCTTATATTTCTGTACATTGGCAATAAGTTCCATATCCTGCGCACGTGTTTTGCCGAAGCCGATTCCCATATCAAAGCAAATTTGATTTTTATTCGCACCGAGCCTGTCAAGTTCATCTATACACTGATTAAAAAATAACGAAACCTCATTACAGCCGCCATCGCCGTTATGCATAACAACCCAGCCTGCACCGTGCTTTTTAACAATCTGCGCCATTTCGGGCGAAATTACGCCCGAAACGTCATTTATAATGTCTGCGCCTAAATTCAGGGCATTTTCGGCCACAAAAGGATAAAACGTATCAACAGATACGGGCACTGATAATTTGCCGCCAAGCGCCGTTAAAACAGGTTTAAGGCGTGCCCATTCATCAGTATCGCTGATTTGCAAAAAGCCCGGTCTTGTGGACTGTGCGCCGAAATCAATAATATCTGCGCCCTGTTTTTCCATTAAAAGCGCTGTTTCGACAGCTTTTTCGGGGCTAAAATTATCTCCGCCGTCGGAAAAAGAATCGGGCGTAACATTTACAATGCCCATTATCAGCGTTTTTTTGCCATATTCAATTTTGTGATTTTTAGTTTGCCAAAACATATAATTCTCCGATAAAAGCGGGAGGACACGGAGACCCTCCCCTACAGTAGGGGCAGGTCTCTGCGCCTGCCCGTTATTGTTATATTTTTTGATTAGTGGATTTTTTCATTATACAAGGCAGAAGTAAAATTTCGTCGACGGGAGCATACGTGGGTATGTAACCGAGCGGAATTTTACAGATAACGCAGTATAATGGGAAAAGACACAATCAAAATTTATTTATCTAATAACGACAAAACCTCTGCCCTTGTTCTTGAATCCGATTTCATAATACCTCTGAGAGCCGAGGTCTGCGTTTTACTGCCTGATGCCTTTGCACCGCGGATAGACATACACATATGCTCTGCCTCAATGATAACGGCAACACCCTTGGGATTGAGATTTTCTTCAAGAAAATCGGCAATATCGTGCGTCAGTCGCTCCTGCACCTGCGGTTTTTTTGCAAAATTATCAACAATTCGTGCAAATTTTGAAAGACCGATAATTTTGTTATCACTCGGAATATACGCAATATGTGCCTTGCCGACAAACGGCAGAAGATGATGCTCACACATTGATGCAAACGGAATATCACGCACGATAACCATTTCATCTGCCGATTTTTCATCAAATAATTTCAAATGCTGCTTTGGGTCTTCATTAAGACCGCTGAACATTTCTGCATACATTCTTGCAACACGTTTCGGTGTTTCTTTCAGTCCTGCACGCTCGGGGTCTTCGCCCACTGCCTCAAGTATTTCATAAACTGCTTTTTCAATTTTTTGTAAATCCATAGTATCACCATTATATACATATTTGTCCCCCTTATTAAAGGGGGAACGGTTGTTTACAACCGAGGGGGATTCAAATAAAACGAATCCCTCCACCGCAAGCGGTCCCCCTCCCTTTGACAAGGGAGGCACATTTTTTACTTTGAAAAATAGGCTCTAATATTTGAAAGTGACTCATCACCGACCGTGAAACCGTCATAACCTACTTCAACATTATAAACATTCACGCCCGTTGTTTCACTTGAAAGAACCTTCATATTATCCACGCCCTGCGTGAAATTTTTAACTGTAATATTTGTTGATGATTTTTCAATAAATGTATGAAAAAGACGCTCTCTTTTATCAAAATTTTCTTTATTAATCTGCTGTGAAAGGCTGTTTAACAGAATTTCATTTACGGCAGAATAATTTTTTTCTTTTTCAAGATAATAACGGATAAGTTTTATTGCTTTATCACCGTCAAGATTCTGCTCGCCCTCTTTAATTTTTATATTGAAACCGTAACGTGACGTATCCTTATATTTGACATCAGCGCCGACGATATAATTTACCTTACCAAGCAGACTGAACATATCGCTGTAATTTTCAGTGCTTTCGTTGATATAATAATCAATATTTATGCCGAAATAATCAGACAATATATTCATCAGCCCTGCATCGCCCGAATTAAGATATATTTCTTCAATTGTTTTTTCATTTACACGTGTATTTTTATCAAGAGTACAGATTTTATATGCAACGGCATCCATATCCACCTGAATAAGTGAAGCAAAATACATTTCATCTGTCTGGCTGTTGTGTGTTATAAACAGATAATTCTGCTTGCCGCTGACTTCGGGCAAAATTTCTTCGTCAATTTCTTCAACAATATTCATATTATCGGGTTTAAAGAATTTTTTTGCCGAAAAATCATATTTAAAAGCAATGAATGCGAGAAAAACTGCCGTAAAAATAAGCACAAAACAAAGACCGCCGAGCAGAACACGCTGTTCAACGTCAGATTTAAATTTTGTTCTGGGAACATAAATATCGCCCCTGTGCCTGAATATGCGCAATTTTTTTCACCCCGCCGTACAATTTTATTTTTACCATCATTGACCACTTTATTATACATTACACTTTACCATATTACAAGGCAAAAATTATTAACTTTCTATATATAGCCCATATTATGTATATAATATAAATATTTAAATATTTAAAATATCTATTGATTATATATATTTTTAATGTTATAATACATATTATATGATATTTTACACAATTTTTTGTTGATGATATGGAAAACCTTGTAGGCTTCCCCTTGAGGGGAAGCTGTCACGATAGTGACTGATGAGGTGAAAATAAAATTATATTAACATAAAAACACCTCATCCACCGCAAGCGGTCCCCCTTTTGCTCAGCCGCAGACGGCAGACCCTTCTGCCACTGCGTGGCATCTCCCCTAATAGGGGAGTTTCCTCAAGGGGAAGACAATAAGGAGATTTTAATGGAGACGTATAACGACATATGGCAAGCAGTCCTTGCTTACTGCAAAGGCAAGGTGTCTGAAACAGGATATAAATTATGGCTTACACCTGTAGTAATCAGTGATTTTAAAGATAATAAATTCGTTCTTCTTATGGAAAGCGCCGTTAAGAAAAAAATTGTTATGGAACAATACGGCAGACTGATTGAAGAAGCACTTGAGCAGGTACTCGGATTTAAAGTTGATGTTGAATATACATACACACCGTCAATTTTTGATGAAGAAGAAACAGAAGAAAAAGAAAGCGACCCTGTTTATGAAAATGAACAGTTTACATTTGCAACATTTATTGAGGGTCCGTCAAACCGCTTTGCTTACAGAGCGGCAATCGCCGTTTCGGAAAATCCGGGCGGAATGTATAAAAGCGACAATTATTTGAACTACAATCCGCTTTTTATTTACGGTCAGTCGGGTCTTGGAAAAACACATATTTTAAATGCAATATGCTGTGAAATCCGCCATCGTTTTCCCGAAATGAAAATTCTTTATGTTACTGCAGAAGATTTTGCAAATGAATTTATTGATGCTCTTGCAAAAAAAACAGCAGATGAATTCCGCGAAAAATTCAGAGGAATTGATATTCTTCTTATTGATGATATTCAGTTTATCGGCGGTAAAGACAGAACAGAGGAAGAATTTTTTCACACCTTCAATGCTCTTGTTGAAAACGGCAAACAGATTGTTTTAACTGCCGACCGACCGCCGAAAGAAATCAAAAGCCTTACCGAAAGACTGTGCAGCCGATTTGAAAAAGGTCTGCTTGCAGATATTCAGACACCCGAATATGAAACACGCTGTGCAATTATTAAATATAAGGCAAAAATGATTGGTTTTGATATTCCAAATACTGTTGTTGATTATGTTGCCGAGCACATAAAAAAGAATGTGCGCCAACTTGAAGGCATAACAATAAAAATGCATGCAATGGTTCAACTTTCCGGAGAAAAAATAAATATTGCACTTGCACAAAAAGTAATTAAAGATGTTTTAAATGAAACACAGCCCGTACCTGTTACCATTGAAAAAATTGTTGAAGAAGTCAGCAGAACGGAAGGCATTTCGGTTGATGACATCTACGGCAAAAAACAAAAAGCGGAAGTTACAAGAGCAAGAAAGATTTCTATGTATATAATCCGTGAAGTTACGGGAGCGAGTTACGAAGCAATCGGTGAAAAATTCAAAAAGCACCACTCAACCGTTATGTATAATATTGAACAACTCAAAGAAGATATGGAAAAAGACAGCAGACTGAAAATTGTTGTTGAAGATATGGTAAATAATATCAAAAGTATGGAAGAATAATTTCGGACTTTGATAAATAGGCTGAATCACAATAAAATTTTAAATTACGGTGCGTCGAGGACGCCGCACCCTACGAAAATGTTATTTCAATATCGTAGGGGCAATTCACGAATTGCCCGTTATCAAAATTTTCCACACTTTTTTCCTTTTCCACAATAAAATCTTTAACAATGATTGTTAAAAATAAAAATTTTCATCATTATGCACAAATTTTACTAAAAACTTTAACATTAAAAAATTGCCGTTTTTTGGCATAAAATACAGGCATAGGGGAGTTTTCAACAATTTGCACAGCCTATATGACTATGACTAAAAGATGACAGTAATGATATAAAAAAACATTTTTGTTAACGGGTCTCCGTACAAAATACTAACAAATTGAAAGAAGGTTTCATTATGAAATTTACCTGCGATATCAAAAGCCTTAATGATGCATGTAATAATGTAATGCGTGCAGTAAGCACAAAAGTTACAATACCGACAATTGAAGGTATTCTGCTTGAATGCGGTTCAGATACGCTCAGCCTTACAGGTTATGATTTTGAATTTGGTATTAATACAATATTAAGTGCAACTGTTGCAGAACCGGGCGCAATTGTAATTAATGCAAAAATTCTTTGTGATATTGTAAGAAAAATTTCAGGGCAGACTGTTATGTTTGAAGTAAACGGCACAAGTGTGCTGATTTCGGCAGGTGCAAAGCAGTATAATATTACAGGTATTGATGCAGATGATTATCCCGAATTGCCTTCTGTTTCGGGCGGATATCCGCTTTTTATAAATCAGGGAATTTTACAGCAGATGGTATCACAGACTTTATTTGCAGTTGCAGACAGTGAGCAGTCAAAACCTGTTCACACAGGTCTTAAATTTGAAATGACGCAGAATCAGTTAAGATTAATCGGTGTTGACGGTTACAGACTTGCAATTCGCACCGAAACAATTAAATATGACGGTGAAGATGTTACATTTATTGTTCCAAAAAAGACAATCCGTGAACTTATTAAACTTATGGACAGCGATGTTGACAAGGATATTTCCGTAAGTGTAGGCAAACGCCACATTGTTTTTGAGGTTGATAATTACAGTATTATAAGCCGACTGCTTGACGGTGATTTTCTGGATTACAATGCCGCTGTACCGAAAACATCTACAACAACTGTTCTTATTAATACAGGTGATGCACTTGACTGCATTGAAAGTACAATTCCCGTTATTGAAAATAATGCAAAAAATCCTATCCGTGTGCTTTTTGATGCAGATGAAATGAGAGTTTCAACCGTTTCGGTGCTCGGCAGAAGTATTGACTATACTCACGCAAATGTAAGCGGTGTTCGTGTTGAAATCGGATTTAATTCAAAATATGTGCTTGATGCACTGCATGCGGCAGACACAGATCAGGTAAGAATTGAACTGAACGGCCCTGTAAGTCCTGTTAAAATTCTGCCGGTTAATGATGACAGTTATTTGTTCTTGGTATTGCCGATGAGATTAAAAAACGAAGTATAAAGTAAATATTTGTAGGGGCGGGTCTCTGTGCCCGCCCGCATAAT
>JACTVT010000054.1 GCA_014465955.1 Eubacterium sp.
TTCTACCTTGGGTGTTCCTTTTTTGTGCTGTCTGCACAATTTGGGGCTGTTCAGAATTCTGCTCCTTTTGTTTAACTTTTGATATATGATTATTGCTGCGTTATTATAAAAGTATGTTCTTCATAATCTGAAAGTTCATAGTCATTTTTACAAACATTTTCTTTACTGCCGATACCGATTGCATGAAAACAAAAATGATGTGATTTACCATCAGAACTGCAATTGGCTGTCAGCTCAAAATCATAATCATAACCGCCTACGAATATCTGTTCATTTTCAAATATTGTGCTGCCATCTGCTTCTTCTTTTAAAAGTTTGTCGATTTTGTATTCTGCAAATTCAGTTGAATGCATTAGATTGCCATCTGTGTTTTTGATAAGCCAATTTTTCAATTCGCTTATTAATTTAGTTTTGGTCATTGTTGCCACCAGCGGTCGGATTATTTTATGCAAATATAATATCATATAAATTGAGCAAAATCAACACTTTTTTGAAAAATATGTAAATTTTGTTAAAAATATTTCAAACAATTTTATTAAATAAAAAATCACTTTATTTTTATTTTGAAGCAATGAACCAATGCGGTATTAATCCGCATTGGCTTGCAGTTTTTTTTAATAATAACAGAATATATGTGATTTAAATGTGATTGTTTTTATAATATGTGTTAATTGCTTGTGCAGTAAATTCGGCAGTGCCGTTGCCGCCTGTGCTGTCGATGTTGTTTTTAAAGCGTTCGTCAGCGATATACATTTGCCCTAAGCCTTTCAGAATATCATCGGTACAGGTGTAGTAATTCTCCGTTATGAAATTCTGAAGTTTTTTAATCATACTTTGCACAGTTTGAGAGTCAGGTTCAAGGTGTTTAATTTTTCCTATCTCTGCAAAAATCTGCATAAATTCTTCGGTTTTATCGTTTGAATCCGAATGCTTTTCTGCAAATTCCTTATAAGCGGCTGTGTTCTCCCATTTCTTTTTTGCCTCATCGGCGTATTTGTCAATTTCAGATTTATTAAATGCTGAAAAATTCATATTATCATTTCCTTTCATTAATAGTTTACGGGCAGAATCAATTATTTCATCAAGCCTGTTTTTCTGCATTTCAAGCAGTTTTATCTGTTCTTTCAGTGCGGTCTCTTTATCAAATCCGTTACTGTCAAGAATGGCCTTGATTTCCCCCAACGGAAATTTCAGTTCACGAAAAAGCAGTATACTGTGCAGCCTTTCAAGCGCCGTATCGTCATACAGTCTGTAGCCTGCATCTGTTGTTTCGGTCGGTTTCAGCAAATTTATTTCATCGTAATAATGAAGTGTGCGCACGCTGACACCTGTTAACCTGCTTATTTCTTTAACTGTTTTCATCATTATCCCACCTTTAATTTAAATTATAGACTATTACGTACCGTCAGAGTCAATAGTTATTTGTAAAAAAACTATATTTTGTCTTTTTATTATGTTATAATCAAATTATATTAAGTGAAAGTAGGATTTTTTCGTGCTATGATCAGAGAATTTAACATCAGCGATTTGGATATTATAATGGCAATATGGCTTGATGAAAATATAAAAGCGCATAGTTTTATTTCTCCGCAATACTGGTATGGAAATTTTGATTATGTAAAATCTGTTTTGCCTAATGCTGAAATATATGTTTATGCTGATGGCGATAATGTGACAGGCTTTATCGGTCTTAACGGCAGTTATATTGAGGGGATTTTTGTGAAGTCCGGCAGTCAGCATAAAGGAATAGGCACTGATTTACTTAACTGTGCTAAACAAAAATATGATGAGTTAACCCTCAGTGTGTATAGTAAAAATATGAAAGCCGTTCGTTTTTATCTGAAAAACGGGTTTGAAAAAATTGATGAGAATATTGATTTGAATACAAGCGAAACAGAATTTACAATGACGTGGAGAAAAGAAAAATGATTGTATTGATTGCAGGTGCAACGCACACGGGCAAAACAAATCTGGCGCAGAAACTGCTTGAAAAGTACAAATATCCGTATTTATCAATAGACCATTTAAAAATGGGGCTGATAAGGAGCGGCAATACGGATTTAACCGTTTATGACGATGATAAACTTACGCCGTATCTGTGGAATATTGTTAAAGAAATGGTAAAAACGGCAATTGAAAACAATCAGAATTTAATTATTGAGGGGTGCTATATTCCTTTTGACTGGGCAAAGGATTTTGATAGCGCATATTTAAAGCATATAAAATATTATTGCCTTGTTATGACGGAGCAGTATATTGAAAATCATTTCAGTGACATCAAAAAATTTGAAAGCATTATTGAACACCGTAAAACTGATGATTTAACAAAAGAAAGTATTATAAAAGAAAATACATACAATCTTGAAATGTGCCGAAAGCACGGCTGCAATTATATTTTAATTGATGATGTTTATGAGGTTGAATTATAGTAAGAGGTATTAAAATGAAAACGGATTTATTAACAATACCAAATGTTGGCAGGCGTACAAAAGAGGCAATGATGAATATAGGCATTTCCTGCGTTGAAGATTTGATAGGGCAGGACCCCGAGGACCTTTATGTAAGAGACTGCCTGAAAAAAGGTTTTCAGGAGGACAGATGTGCTCTTTATGTTTTTAGAATGGCAGTGTATTATGCTGAGCATACCGAGCACGACGAGGAAAAACTGAAATGGCGGTATTGGAAGGATAAGAAATATCCCGAAAACGATGAGGGTGAATTATGATTCTTGAAACAGAAAGACTTTATCTGCGTGAAATGGAACAGTCCGATTTTGATTCATTATGCAGAATACTTCAGGATGATAAGGTGATGTATGCTTATGAGGGTGCTTTCAGTGATGATGAGGTGCACGAATGGCTGGACAGGCAGATTGCACGATATCACAAGTGGAATTTCGGCTTGTGGGCAGTAATACTTAAAGAAAATGACGAGATGATAGGGCAGTGCGGTCTTACGATGCAGCCTTGGAAGGATAAAGAGGTACTTGAAATCGGTTATCTTTTTCAGTATCGGTACTGGCATAAGGGATATGCCACAGAAACTGCCGAAGCCTGCAAAAAATACGCTTTTGAAACATTGAATGCAGATGAAGTCTGCTCAATTATCAGAGATACAAATACGCCTTCGCAGAAGGTGGCAATCAGAAACGGTATGGTTAAGAAAGACCGCTTTGTAAAGCATTATAAGGGCGTAGATATGCCGCATTTTCGCTATGTGGTTTTCAGATAATATGATAAACGAAAAGGTTTTTTGATATATTATATAAACCGTGTGATGAAAATAAATCATTCCATAAAACGGTATGGGATGAAGATTTAGATGAGGATATTTTTGATTATATAAGAAAAATAGATGATTATCATTATGCTGAAAACGCTGAACATATCAGAGCCGAAATTTATATGGAAGAAACCTGATAATGATATAACATAAGGAGATATATCAATGAAAAATTATAAAATTGCAGGGATACTGATGATTATTCACGGAGGTTTCAATTAATAATTTATTTAATGCTTTTTAACAGTGTTTTGAATGTGAGGATAGGTTATTATGGCTTTCGATTATAAGAAAGAATACAAGGAATTTTATATGCCGAAGAAGAAGCCGGGTATTGTTGAAATTCCGAAAATGAATTATATTGCGGTCAGAGGAAAAGGCAATCCGAATGATGAAAACGGAGAGTACAAAAGCAGTATCGGTTTGTTATATGCCATTGCTTTTACTGTCAAAATGAGTTATAAAGGCACGCATAAAATTGACGGTTATTTTGAATATGTTGTGCCGCCGCTCGAGGGCTTCTGGTGGCAGGAAAATACAGAGGGTATTGATTATAACAGAAAAGACGATATGAATTTTATCTCTGTTATAAGACTGCCTGATTTTGTAACCGAAGATGATTTTAAGTGGGCTGTTGATGAGGCAACGTCAAAGAAAAAGCAGGACTTTTCAAAGGTTGAATTTTTAACTTATGATGAGGGAATTTGCGTTCAGTGTATGCATATCGGCTCATATGACAATGAGCCTGAAACCGTGGAACTGATGCACAAATATATGGAAGAAAACGGTTATGAACTCGATATAACAGGCAGCAGGCTGCATCACGAGATTTATTTGAGCGATCCGAGAAGATGTGATGAAAGCAAACTGAAAACGGTTATCAGGCACCCGATAAAAAAGATAGGAAAGTAAAATAATTACCGAAAATCATTAGATATAAAAATTTTGTTCAAAAGCAGTATGTGAAAAATGGAGAAGATGAAAGAGTTATTTATTAAACTGAAAAATAAATTTATAAAATTCTGCAAATGGGTGTGGCAGGAATGTAAGGACTGGCACACGGTTGTTATTTTTGCTGTTGTTGTAGTCGTTATGTATTCGCCTGTCTGGGGCGGATATCTGTGCCACGCCATATTCGGCTGGAAATGGTGCAGTGTTATGGCAACGGCATACCTTGCATTTTGGGCAGGTCCGTTCACGCCGTTTTTCCCGCTTTGCATTGCTATCACCTTGGGAATACGGCGGATTATTGATAAAATAAAAGGCAAAAAGAAAGCAGAAAAGGAGTTTGCAGGAATGGAAACAGACAGACTTATATTGAGGCAATTTGAAGAAAACGATATAGATGCAATTTACCTGCTTCTTTCAGATGAAGAGGTGAACACTTTTCTGCCGTGGTTTCCCGTAAAGGACAGAAATGAAGCGAAGATGTTTTTTGAAAAACGATTTAAGGACAGACCGTATTGCTTTGCTATCTGCCTGAAAGAAGATAATGTTCCTATAGGCTGCATAAATGCAGAGGAAGATGATGACAGCCATGATTTCGGATATCTTCTGCGTAAAGAGTATTGGCATCAGGGTATAGTCAGTGAAGCAGGTGAAGCGGTTATTGAATTACTGAAAAAAGATAACTTTCCTTATATTACGGCAACGCATGACAGAAATAATCCCCGCAGCGGCGCTGTTATGAAACGAATGGGAATGCACTATTGCTATTCTTATAAAGAACAGTGGCAGCCAAAGGATTTTCCTGTAATCTTCCGAATGTATCAGTTGAATTTTGACGGACAGGATGAAAGAGTGTATAAAAAATACTGGGATTCGTGTGATGAGCATTTCATTGAAACGGACATATAATTTTCAATTCAGGAGTGTAATGGTATGGCAATGTGGAATCCTTGGCACGGGTGTAAAAAATGCAGTGACGGCTGTCTGCATTGCTACATTCATAAGGGCGATGCAAAACGAGGTGTGGATACAAATCAAATTGTAAAAACAAAAGATTTTGATAAGCCTGTCCAAAAACTGAAAAACGGTAATTATAAAATGAAACCGGGTATTGTTTATTTATGCTTTTTTTCTGATTTTCTTATTGAAAAAGCAGATGATTGGCGTGATGAATGCTGGGAAATGATACAGGAACGGCAGGACTGCACCTTTTTGTTTCTGACAAAAAGAATTGACAGGTTTATTAAATGTATTCCCGATAACTGGGCAGACGGATACGATAATGTTGTTGTTTGCTGTACGGTTGAAAATCAGAAAAATGCCGATTATAAACTGAACATATTTAAGGATTTGCCGATAAAGCATAAATGCATTACTGCTCAGCCGCTTCTTGAAAATATTGAAATTGAAAAGTATCTTGATGATATTGAATTAGTTGTTGTCGGCGGTGAATCTGACAGAAATGCAAGACCTTTAAATTATGACTGGGTGCTGAATATCCGTGAGCAGTGTGTGCGTCAGAATACTGATTTTGAATTCAGACAGTGCGGTACTTATTTTATAAAGGATTCCAAGAGATATATCTTGCAAACCAAGGATTTGTGCAGACAGGCGAAAGCGGCTGATATTGATTATGCTTCAGGTTCATTATAAATAATTAAAAAGCATTGAGATACTGCAAATCTCAATGCTTTTTGATGTGAACTATTTGTTTATGCTTTATCGGATTTTATGTTACGGATAATAATATCTGCAATATCTTCGATATTTTCCCTGCAGTCATTTTTCAGCCATTCCATAATCAGAGCAATAATACCGTTTATATAAAATGTCATTGTATAATGGCGTTCGTTTTCAGGAACATCAAACCGCATTAAAATCGGGCTGAATACATATTCAAATAGCTTTTTATAATTTTTGTCAAGCCGCAGTGTGTCTGAGTGTAAAACGGCAGTCTTAAACAGTTTTTTGTTGTCCTTAGGCAATGAATATAAGTTCATCAAGATTTGAATTCTTTATTTTTGAACTGATATCATTTTCGCAAAAATACTTCAGAAAACCGTTTGACATATATTCGACACTTTCATCAAGCAAATCTGCAATTGTTTCATAATGCAGATAAAAGGTTGAACGGTTAACCTCTGCTTTTTTGCAGATATCCTTAACTGTAATATATTCAAAGTCTTTTTCGGCAAGCAAGTCCAGAAATGCTTTGTCCATTCTGACTGCTGTATTAAAATATTTACTCTCGGATCTATTCAAAGCCTTCTCCTTTTAAAGTACAGTTCTATTAGTTTCACTGATTTCTTTTGCAAGCTCAACGATTTCAAAAGCATATTTATCCTTGCCCTTTTTCAAAAGTTTTTTGTAAATGGGATAATTAATGCTGACACCTGCAATTCCGATAATACCTACAATAACGCCTAAAATCATTGATATTGTGCCGTTTAAATCAAACTGGTTCATACAAAGGCACATACCTACGCCAAGCACCAAAGCGCTGATGATGCCAAAGGTGTAAGCGAAAATATTTGCAGGCCGTTTTGCTTTATTGTCAAGTTTTTTAAGTGCAACAACCTTAGAGGTTTCTTTCGGTGCGTATTCCTTTGCGATGGATTCTGCATAAATTTTGTCTGTGTTCATAAAAATGACTCCTTTTTTTTTGATGGTTTCATTATATCGGAGTTAATCTTTTATCTGAACAACACGGTTTAACTTTTCTGTTGTTTTCAGAATTATTATAGCATAAAAATTGAATTATGAAATGTAATTTTACGGTGATTCGGAAAGTTAAATTAATATTATTTGCTTTACATATTGTTACGCAGGAAGTATAATGAAAACAGAGTACAGTCAGAAGCGAGATGTATATTTATGTGGGTTGTGTTCGCAATACTTTCATCAATATTTGCGGCGGCAACATCAATACTTGCAAAAATCGGAATTGATGATATTGATTCAAATCTTGCAACTGCAATAAGAACTGTTGTGGTTGTTGTTATGGCGTGGGGTATGGTGTTTATAACCAATGCTCAGTCGGGACTTTCGTCAATAAGCAAAAAAAGTTGGTTGTTTCTTATTCTTTCAGGTGCGGCAACAGGGCTTTCGTGGCTTTGCTATTATAAAGCATTGAAAGACGGAACGGTGTCCGTTGTTGTGCCGATAGACAAACTGAGTGTTGTAATCACAATGGTTTTTGCCGCTGTATTTCTGCACGAGCAGTTTACGCCGAAATCCATTATAGGCTTGGCCTTAATCAGTGTCGGTACGCTTTTAATGGTTTTATAAAAACTTATCAGGAATAAAAAGAGCGTTGGTAATTTATTTTACTAACGCTTAATTTATAATTTAAAAATAATATGTTTTTATAAACTGATTTAAATCTACTCCGCCTTCTATGTATTTCAAAAGAATCTCAGCGCAGGCAAGGCTGTCGCTTCCTGCATGATGATGGTTAAGTTTGATACCGTAATAGTTACAAAGTGAATTGAGTTTATGGCTCATTTTAGGAAGAAAACGTCTGCCGATCTGCACTGTGCACAGATACGGTGCACTTTTTTTCCATGTTATTCCGCAATCCCGTAAACAGCATTTGAGAACGCTCATATCAAATTGCGCATTGTGTGCAACTAAAATACCGCTGCTCATAATCGGCTCGATTTTATCCCATATTTGCGGAAAGGTGGGCTTGTCCTGCACCATTTCTTCGCTGATTCCCGTTAATCGTGTGTTGAAATAATCAAAGCCTGTTTCGGGATTGATAAGAGAATAAAGTTTTCTTGTGATAATTCCGTTTTCAATTACCGTAATACCGATTGCACTCATACGGTTGTTAAAACGGTTCGGCGTTTCAACGTCAAAAGCAATATACCGTGACAAATTTTTTCCTCCATCGTTGGTTTGCATTTTATTATATCACAATTTGAGGGGATTGATAAGACCGTTATTAATGAATAGTTAGTCAAAACTTCGGCGCCGCAGAACTTTTTATTTTCTGCGGCGCCTTTTGTGTTCAAATAAAGTTTATTTGTCAAAACTCGGATTGAAAGCGTAAAAGTTTTTGCTGTTCATCCTGTCTGTCAACAGCCTCAGACCTTCACCTCGTCACCAATCTTGTAAAAAATAACAATGACCGATAACTTGAAAACAAAAACAGCCAAAAGCAATTCGCTTTTGGCTTGAATTATTCATCTACTTCAATAATTTCATAATCATCATCGTAGTCATCTTCATCATAATCGCCAGGATTTGACAAATGTAATATTTCAGCTCCTTCTGCCGCACAACCTATAAGATATAGAGCATAATTCTCTGCATCTTTTTCGGTATCAAATATTTCGTCCTCTTCTTCACCATTGAAAATTATTTTCCATTTTGACATAGCATATATCTCCTAATTATATTGATTCATCTATTTCTTGTTTACTTTTTAATTTACGATTATCAACTTTTCTTTTTATGCTTTTTACAGTAAAACCAACAACGCTTAAAACAGAAATAATAATAGCACCATCAATCAAACAGGCGATATAACCATCTATGTGTCCAGTTATATACCCCTCGCTTTTTCCAATATCATATAAGTTTCTTATGCCTTGCCCCATATTTCCTTCTCCATAGTCGCATAATGTAGAAGTCATTGCATTGGCTGGTTGATATGATGATTGTAAAACATCATAAGATGTACACATAATAAATACCTCCTAAAAAATAAATTTATTTTCTTAACGATATTATATCATTATAAATATCGTCTGGAACACATAATTAATCGGAATAACAACCATTATTGTATTATACCCCCTAATTATTTAAGTATTTTTTTTAACCATCTTGAACTGGAAATTATGGCAGCACTTATGGATGGTGCAACTGCGGGACTTGCTAAAATAGAAAGAATTGCATTTACTCCTGCTAAAGTGCCATTTGCTATGGCAGTTTTAGATGTTTTATCTAGCATTTTTATAGTGGCTTTTGCTTTTTCTTCATTTTCTTTTGTATCGTCAGAATCTAGCAAAATATTTACTACATTGGCGAGCAGTTCATTTTCTGGATGTTCAGTAATTTCATAATCTATAATTGTACGAATAGCTATATATTGAGTTTTTGACATTTTGCTTTTTCTTGTTTCAATATTGCTAATTGTTTGTTTTGTTACACCAATTAGTTCGCCGAGTTCTTCACTAGACCAACCAGCAATTTTACGAATTGACGGAAGGCTTTGAGTAAGTTTTTCAATTTCATTCTCGGTATATTTCTTCAAAAGAATCACCTCTTGTAAAAAAATATATCACAAAACTATATAAGAGTCAATTATTTTTTACAAATTAAATTTTTATATAATTTTTTTATCATTAAAAAACAGATTGTATAGACTTAAATTATTCATATTGACAACAACGCACTAATAAAATATCATATAGTTATGATTAAGATTATGTTTGTGTGCCATGGGAACATTTGCCGTTCGCCGATGGCTGAATTTGTGTTAAAAGATATGGTCAGACGCAGAGGGTTGGAGAATGATTTTGTAATTGCCTCATCTGCTACCAGTACAGAAGAAATATGGAACGGAATCGGCAATCCTGTTTATCCGCCTGCAAAGGCTGTTCTTAAAAATCACGGCATTGACCCAAGCGGTAAAAGAGCCGTTCAACTCAAAGCGAGCGATTACGATAAATACGATTTGTTCATCGGTATGGACAGTGCTAACATCCGCAATATGACTCGTATTCTTGGCGGAGATAAGGACAATAAAATCCATAAATTTATGGAATACACAGACAGTAACGCTGATGTTTCGGATCCGTGGTACACCCGTGATTTTGACAGGTGCTATAAGGACATTTATGCCGGTTGTCAAGCCTTGCTTGATTCTTTTAATATTGATTAAATTGAAAAACAGGTATCTGCATATTGATTTTCAAAGTGACATTTAAAGTGCAGAAATTGATACTTCAGAGAGCAAACGGCAAACGCAACGGTCATTGGGAAATATTGATAAGTATTTAATATAAAGGGATAGTATATGATTAAAAGAGCAGAAATCAAGGATTTATCTTCACTGGCACATATGGCAGTGAAGATGTGGCAGGACAGCAGTGTTTTGGAATTAGAGGAAGAATTTAAAGAAATTATCCCTAACGATAATGCTGTTGTTTTTATAAAATTTGTTAATGAAAAGCCAATAGGTTTTGCACAGTGTCAGCTTCGTTTTGATTATGTTGAGGGTACGCAAACCTCGCCTGTCGGATACCTTGAAGGCATTTTTGTTCTTGAGCAATACCGAAGCAATGGTTATGCCAAAGAACTGTTAATGGCTTGTGAGCAATGGGCTAAAGAAAAGAACTGTTCGGAATTTGCAAGCGACTGTGAGCTTGATAATCATAATAGTTATAAATTTCATATGGCAGCAGGCTTTACAGAAGCAAATCGTATAATTTGTTTCAAAAAACATATTTAACAACCCGAGATAAAATAAGTAACGGAGAATTGTTATGCTGATAGACGATAAAGATTTGTATGATAAAGTATGGGACAAGGTTTATAATGAACTGCATTTTAAGCCCGGCACCACTTATACCCATTCATTTGACAGCAATGTTCCATTTGAAATCGATGATGATTATACTGTTTTTAATGTAGAAAAAATGGACGACGATGCCATTGAAAAAATGGATAGTATAATCAAAAATATCTTCATTGATGTAACGAAAGAGGATGAACGAATTTATGCACTTGATTGGCAGCATAGTGCATTTTTATATAATCCAAGGAATGAAGATGAACAGAAATTTATAAAGGTTGAAGATACGGAATTTTTCAACGGTGAAGGATATAATGCCTATTTCCCGGAATTTTTTCCTGACGGCGATTATTATTTTTTTATAGATGAAAATTTCAGATTCGGATATTTAGGACATCCATGGCGGCAGGAAGTATGGATATTCGGCAAATTATTGTTGGATAAATTTGAGCAAGTGTATAAAGAATTAGGCTGGACTAAGTTAAAATAAACTTGCAGTTTTTTAACTAATAATAACTTTTTGCAGATATTATCAGTAGAAAAAAGGAGATAGAATAATTGTTGGAATTAAGACCTTATATGGATAGTGATGCCTGCGTAATAACACAATGGCTAAGAAACGAATATGCCTTTCGTCAATGGAGTGCGGACAGATATGAGCGTTATCCCATAACTGCCGAGGATATGAGCAATTACTATGCACAGTACAGTAATGAGGATTTGTGTAAATTAACCGTTGTTGACGAAAACGGAATTATCGGTCATCTTACGATACGATTTATTGATGATGCAAGAAAGATTGCACGGCTTGGTTTTGTAATTGTTGATGACACGAAAAGAGGACAGGGTTATGGAAAACAGCTTGTTTTGTCTGCATTGAAATATGCCTTTGATGAATTAAAGGCGGATAAAGTAACTTTGGGCGTTTTTGAAAATAATACCCCTGCCATTCAATGCTATCTTTCCTGTGGTTTTAAGACAGTTGAAAAAGAAAATATTGAAAGCTATTCGTGTATGGGTGAAGTTTGGAATTGTATTGAAATGGAAGTAATTGGATAATTAATGAAAATTTTAATTGATGCAGACGGTTGTCCAGTTGTAAAGCAGACAATCGAAATAGCAAAAGAGAATAAAATTGAGGTTATTGTATTTTGTGACACGAGCCACATTATAAACAGTGATTACGCAAAAACCGTAACCGTTTCAAAAGAAACTGACAGTGTAGATTTTGCACTTGTTAATCAGGTTAACCGAGGAGATATTGTTGTTACGCAGGACTATGGACTCTCTGCAATGGTGCTTTCAAAAGGTGGTAAACCAATCACTCAAAATGGGCTTATTATCAATGACAGCAACCTAACTATGCTTCTCACCACAAGGTATGAATCAAAGAAAGCAAGAATGGCAGGTGCACACCTGAAAGGTCCAAAGAAAAGAACCAATGAAAACGATAAAGCCTTCATTGTTTCACTGAACAAACTGTTAAAGGAGTAATAATTATGGAAAAAGCTCTTGAAAGAACAAAAGTATTATTGTCAGGTTGGTGCTGTGATGAATTAAAGGAAGCAGCACAGTCTTGGCTTGACGCTATCGGTACTGACCAAGAAAAAGAGGAAGGAAAGAAATATGTTCTTGAACTTCAGGAATCAATCGTGACTGTTGATGGAATGCTTGCATTTTTACCAACTGATGAAGCCAAAGCAAAATTTGGCGAAGAAACCGCGAACAAGTTCTATGAACACGCAAAGGAATTAAAGATTCAAGGCGTAGCAAATTGCGATTGCCCGGCTTGTACATCAGCATCAGCGGTATTAGAACTAAAAGATGAAATTTTGAAATAAGCACAAAGATTAAGTCTGCGTTTGAACCGCAGGCTTTAATTATTGTTAAAGTTCTTGATGCTGTTTTTAGTGTTTATTTATCAAAAATTCTTGGTAGTGAAAGCATGATGATTTTTGATGTCCAGCTTATCGTTTACTATTCTCAGCCTTTTTTATACATATCAATTTTGTAAAATTATATTGACCGATAGCTCAGATATTATTATGAATATAACAAAAATAGTTTTAATAGTTATATTTATTATATATTAGTAGAAAATAGTAAATATTAGTTGATTTTATGAAGAAAAAGTATTATATTATTGCAGGAGGAGTGGATAATATGAACGAAAATAATGAAAAATGGGTTTCTATGGAAAGTATATGTAAACATCTTGGCTTTGGAAAAGATACAATAAAAAAGCTTGTATACGAAGAAGGTATGCCTGCCTATAAACCAGACAACAAAATTTGGAAGTTCAAAATAAGTGAAGTTGATGAATGGATGAAAACAAAAAAAATCGTCAGTGATAAAGAAAAGGGAGATAACGATAATGTTTAAAACGATTGATTTATTTGCTGGTGCTGGCGGTCTTAGTCTTGGATTTAAACAGACTGGCAAATTTGAATTAGTAGCTGCAGCTGAAATTAATAGAAACGCACAAGCTACATACAGAGAAAATATACCTGCTGACCCAGAGAACTTTAAGTTTATAGATAATGTGATTGGTTATGATTTTGAGGCTTTAAATGAAGAACTTGGAGGTATAGATATTGTAATAGGTGGTCCTCCTTGTCAAGGATTTTCCAATGCTAACAGGCAGAAAAACCATTTAATAAATATGAATAATGCTTTGGTAAAGGAATATTTTAGAGCTATAAAAGAAATTTCGCCAAAAGCTTTTGTAATGGAAAATGTGAGTATGCTTGAATCTGATACGCATCGTTTTTATGATTCGTATAATGATCATGACGAAATAGAAACGTTAAGAGCTGATAATTGTAATATACCAACTCGTGATGATTCATTATTTATATCAAAAGATAGTTTTAGTGGTTTTGATATGTATAATATAGCGACCGATACAAATACCGTAGAAAGAATTATTTTGCCCGATGATTTATATGCGCTTATTAGAGTGCTGAATAAAAATAAGAATAATAAAAAACGATTAGCAAACTTCTTAAGTAAAAATTTAAATAAATTGATAGTGCAAATCGATAAATATATCAAAACAATTGACGCACAAGATAATCTTAAATTTTTAATAGGGGAAATGCTCAAAATAATAAAGCAAACTTTACCTCAAGCAGAAAATATAAAAAATTGTTTCGAATTGGATTCACTTGTCGAACTGCAAAAAAATCTTATTTCTATAAGAGAAATACATCAAAATAGATTGATTGGAACTTTTCAAAGAGATACAGAAAACAATGTTGTTTTTAAAACCAAATCGTATGCAGTGATTGATTATATTAATGCAATATTAGGTAATCGTTACACACAAAAAGGTGCAACTCTTAATGCTGAATGGTTTGGTGTCCCGCAAGAAAGAAAGCGGCATATTGTAATTGGTATTAATAATGAAAATAATAAAAATAGCGAGGCAGAAATAGTATTTCCTTCTCAAAATTTAAATAACAGGCATTTTACTGTAGAAGATGCTATAATGGACTTGGCGGAATACCCTGTTAGCACAGAAAAAATTTGTGATGATATTCCATATAATAAAAATGATAAATTATCTGAATATGCAAAAGAAATGAGGAAAGATAGTACAACTGTTAAAAATCATATTACAACAAAAACTACAGATAGAGCTATGGAACGATTTAAGGCAATAGAACAAGGAAAGAATTTTCATAGCCTTGATGAAAAATTTAAAACAACTTATTCTGATCCAACACGAACTCAGAATACTATATATCTTAGGCTTAATCCTAAAGAACCAAGTGGTACTGTTGTAAATGTCCGTAAATCTATGTGGATACATCCTACTAAGGATAGAGCTGTAACTGTTAGAGAAGCAGCAAGATTACAATCATTTCCAGACAGTTTTAAATTTATAGGAACTAAAGATTCTCAATATCAACAAGTTGGAAATGCAGTTCCACCCAAATTAGCAAAAGGAATTGCTGAGAAAGTTCTAGAATATATTGAAAAATAAATAATTAAAATATC
>JACTVT010000010.1 GCA_014465955.1 Eubacterium sp.
ACTTTTTCGTCGTTGTTTAATTTTCAAGGTCCTTGCCGCTCTCTCTCGAGCGCTTTGCTATAATACCAAAAACAAACAAAAATGTCAACACTTTTTTTAAGATTTTTCAGCTTTTTTCACACCCCGCCGAGCGTTTTAACTTATATGCAAATACAAGGCGATTAAAAACCGCCCTGTATAATACATTATATGCGATTGTGCTTATTTTGATATACAATATATAGTATTAAGATAATGTTTTGCGATATTAATGATAAATATTATAAAAATATTAAAATGCGGAATATAATTTTTGGGTATACACAGATACGGGCGGGCGCAGAGACCCGCCCCTACGAAATATAATCGTAAAGTTTATTTATATCTATATTATTATTTAATATATTAACTGTTGTATAAGATTCGCTTGGAAGATATTTTCCTGCTTCGGTTAATGCGTTGTCTATGTCCTTATATTTTATCTCACGATCAAGAAAGACTATTCCGTCCTCGTTTTGCTGAAAGAATACTGCATCCTCATCAAAGCCAAAACTTTTTGTATTATAATACGCTAATGACGAGCCTGCGAACAAAATTGCAAACGATGCAAGCACCACGAGAAATATTTTAAACTTTTTCAATTTTATCATCCTTTTTCTACATAATTATTTAAAAGCAAATCGGAAAGCCCATCTGCAAACAGTCTGCCCGAATAGCACGCCTCATCAAGCGTATTCGCCTCTGTACCGACCTCAAGCAGGAAAGAATTTTTAGTTAAATCCATATTATATTTTCTTTCCGAAAACAGAATGGGGCGCATCAGCCCCTCATATTTTGAATTCAGTTCATTTGTAACAACAGTTGAAAAATGGAGATTAGCCTGCCAATCGGGAAAATTCTTCACCCTGTTGTATTCGCAGCCAGATATAATCATCATTTTTGCCGCTTTTTTACCGTCAACCTCAACAGTAGGCTTGACTTTGGTTCCGTCTTTATATGTAATACTGTCGCGGTGAACATCTATCGTAATTTCAATTGACGGGTATTCCTCAAGATACTTTTCAACAGACTGACGTGAAGAATCGTAAGCGCTGTTGTAATCCTCGTCGTGAATTTCCCTGTCGTGAACAACGCCGATACCACGGCTTTCAAGCACTTTGCAGATTTCGTCCCCGACCCGAACCATATTGCGGTTTATATCCTTGGTTTTCAGATCGGTGGACTTTGTATAATAACCCACATCAAGAAGAGTAAAGCACTCTGTGGTATGACTGTGATAAATCAAAACCGTAGGCTTTGAGACATCTTTAATTTTTAAATCTGCGCCCTCGTTTAAAAGGTTTTCGATATTAAGTTCGTAAAAGGACTCAGGTATTTTACTCTGAACCTGAACATTGCCGCAGGAGAGAATTGTTCCTCCGCCTGTATAACTTGCTTCACTCGTTTTTCCTTTTACTTCCTGAGCCTCAATCACCTTTTCCTCTTCAGCCATAAGAGCCTTAATATCAGCAGGTGTTTCAGTCAAATCTGCATTATCAAAGCTGTCCTTTGAATCAATGCTGTTCATAACCTGCTGACTTTCTTCCTGTGTGGCAGTAGTATTATTATCACTTTCTTCAGAAATAAACGGGGAAATTTTTGCAAATGTCTCCTGCGCTTTATCATAAGGGCGTGACACTTCATTCATACCGCCTGCTATGCCGATGATTGCACCGCCGATATAAGGAGAAAAATTAATTAAAATTCCGCACACAGAAAATAATATAACTATATTTGAAATAAAAATTAAAATTTCACGTTTCATCTTTTGCTCCTGAATATCTGTATATTATGTTATATAATGTATTAATATATTTAATTATATGATTATCAACTTATATATATTCAGAAGATATCAGCCGACAAGTGCAAACAAATCTTTTTCGTTAATATCGGGCTGAAGGCAAACATTTATACTCATTCCGATTAATTTTGCGCCCTGCTCGGTTACACGGTCAATCTCACGGGGAGTTACAAACATTGATGAATCGTTAATGCCTTTGATAACGCCGGTTGAGACAACTGTAGGAATTCCGACTGAAACAACGGGCACGCCAAGCGTATTTTGAGATATCTCAAAACGGTGATTGCCGACGCCTGAGCCGGGAGAAATTCCCGTATCTGAAATCTGAACGGTTGTGCCGAGTCTTTCTGCCGAGGTTGAGGCAAGCGCATCAACAACTATAACGCAGTCGGGTTTGATGACATTTACAATGCCTTTAATGAATTCGGCACTTTCAATTCCCGTTTCGCCGAGCACACCCGTTCTTATGCTGGAAACACTTTTCAGATTTTCAAATCCCATTTCTTTTTTCAATTCTGCCGAAATATGACGTGTGGCAAGAACATAAGAATTTGTTTTCGGACCGAGAGCATCTGCCGTTATATCCATATTACCAACACCTGCTACAAGAATATTGTCGGCTTTGGGCGGAAGCAATTTTTTTATTATTGAAGATAATGCCGTAAGCCTGCCGTCAAAAATATCAGTGTCATTTACAAACGACGGCACATCAACGGTAATATAGTTTCCGACGGGCTTGCCGATTGCTTTTTCGCCTTTTTTATTTAAAACAGACACAACGGTGATATTATTTTTTTCGGTAATTTTTACACCTTCAATTTTTGTTTTTTCGTGTTCTTCGTAACACTCAACTGCCAAATCTGTTCTGTTTTGCATAAGAAACACCCCAAAAATACAACTTTTTTAGTAAAAGTATGCCCAAAAACGAAAAAATACTTGCATTTTTCTTTAAGTTGTGCTAATATGTTTTAGCAATTAAAGAATATTGGGTGTATGCCCTTAACTAAATTTTATCCGCCAAAGGAGTGAAAAAAATGCCAAATATTAAGTCAGCAAAGAAAAGAGTAAAAGTTCAGGCTAAAAAGGCTGCTAACAACAAGGCTGCCAACACAGCACTTAAAACAGCAATTAAAAAAGCAAATGCTGCTATTGACAGCAATGCAGAAGACAAGGCTGTTGCAGTTAAAGCCGCAGTTAAAAAGATTGATCAGGCTGCTGCAAAAAATATTCTTCACAAGAACACTGCTGCAAGAAAGAAGAGCAATCTTGTTTCAAAACTCAATAAAGCGTAAGCAATGTAAAGACCTCTGTTCCATACAGAGGTCTTATTTTTGCCCGTATTCAGACGATAAATAAATTCACCTGTAAATCTTTACACATTTTACTTTTTGCTTATTGACTTTATTGCAAGATAACTATATAATATACTTGTTATTAAATTAGGGGGTTACCGTAATGAAACTTGACAAAATTTTAAAAATTATCGGTGCAATCGTTGCTATTGCAGGCATAATCGCAGCAGTTTATGTTGCAATTCAGAAATTAACAGATAAGAAAGAACCTGAATATTTTGATGACAACGATTTCTTTGAATGTGACAATGAAATTGAAATCATTGAAGTAAAGAAGGAAGAGGCTGAAGTTGAGGAGGCTCCTGCTAAGGAAGAGGCTCCGAAAAAGAAAAAGGCTCCTGCAAAAAAAACTAAAAAAGCATAATTTTATTACAAAATACCGATAAGGGGGCGATGACCGCATCGCCCCGTTTTCTTTTTAAAATTAAATTAGCGATATAAATCCAAATTGGAGTGATAGTTATGTATAATTGCGGACTTGTTTTGGAGGGCGGCGGCAACCGAGGTATTTTTACAAGCGGTGTGCTTGACGCTTTTCTTGATAACGGAATTCAGTTCCCGTATGTTATAGGCGTTTCAATGGGTTCGTGCAACGGCGTGTCTTTTTTAGGCAAATGCAGACGCCGCCAGCATGATATGATTATAAAATACGGCAATGACAAAAGATATATGAGCCTGAATTCGCTGAGAAAAAACGGCGAATATATGAACAGCGAATGGCTGTTCGGCGAACTGTCCTACGATATTCTTCCGCTTAATCAGGAGGAGTTTGAAAATTCGGGTGCGGTTATGTGTATTCCCGTAACAAACGCAGGCACGGGCAAGCCTGAATATATGTACCCGAAATCAATGCGCGAATACGGCTGCCCGATTGTTCGTGCCTCGTGCTCCATGCCGCTTGCCACAAAAGGCACTGATATTGACGGCGTGACTTATTTTGACGGCGGCGTTACAGACTCTATTCCGCTAAGGCATGCACTTGAGGATGGATGCCAAAAAGCAGTTGTTATTTTAACGCAGGACAAACTGTATCTGAAAAAACCGTTGAAAGAGAATATGCTTATAAACAGAATGCTGAAAAAATATCCGCTTTTAAAAGCCGCTCTGCTGAACAGGCACAATATGTATAATGAGCAGAGAAGATATGTTGACGAGCAGGAAATCAACGGCACGGCGCTTGTGATAAGACCGCCTAAACCGCTGGACTGCTCTTCAATTGAAAAAGATACAAATAAACTTGAAGTAATTTATCAGATGGGCTATCAGCAGGGTCTGAAACACATCGACGAGGTTAAAAATTTCATAGCAGAATAAAATAAACCGCAGAAAGCATAATGTTTTCTGCGGTTTTGTATTTCGGGTCATCGGTGATGCGGATGTCCGGTGGACACCTCTGCGAAGCAGAAGCACCAACCGAGCCGACAGGTGAGACCGCCGACTCTTGGCGGGAGGGCACGGAGAATTTGCAATTCGGCAGACCCTTTTGTCTGCTTACGCAGACATTTTTGCTCAGCCGCAGACGGCAGACCCCTCTGCCACTGCGTGGCATCTCCCCTATTAGGGGAGTCTCCTAACAGGGGAATAACCTCCCCTACTATAAATCTTAATTTAATTTTGTAGGGGCAGGTCTCTGCGCCTGCCCGTTATTTTAACGCCACGATAAATTATGCAGTTGCCCTTTTGATGACAGTTCGGGATAATCCCACTGCCTAAGCACCTCGTAAGCGCCTGTGCAAACGGAATTTGCAAGATTAAGACTTCTGATAATTCCCCTCATCGGCAGGCGAACACATCTGTCGTGATTTGCTTTCAGCAGTTCCTCGGGCAGACCCTTTGTTTCTTTTCCGAAAACAAGAAAACAGTTATTCGGATACTGAATATCACTGTGCGCCTGCTCAGCCTTTGTAGTAAAATAAAAGAATTCAGCACCCTTATTGCGCTCAAAAAATTCATCAATATCATTATAATATGTAATATCAAGTTTGTCCCAATAGTCAAGCCCTGCACGCTTAACCTGCTTATCGGTAATTTTAAAACCCATAGGCTCTACAAGATGAAGGCGTGCGCCCGTTGCGGCGCAGGTGCGTGCAATATTGCCTGTATTCTGCGGAATTTCAGGTTCAATAAGGGCTATGTTAAGCGAATATTCCATCAATCATAACTCCCTTTAAATCAAGATTTTCATCAACGAAAATCATATCGGCGCACTTGCCGACTGCGATTGAACCGATTTCGTTATCTGCACCGATTGCCCTTGCAGGGTTGATTGTGCAGGATTTAAGCGCCGTTTTAAAATCAACGCCAAATGAAAGCAGATTTTTGAATTCATCAAAAATATTGCTGATTGACGCGGCAATCGTGCCATCTTCAAGCACTGCGTATCTGCCGTTTTTGTGAACAAAAACCTGCTGCCCGCCGAGTTCAAATTCACCCTCGCCGAGACCTGCGGCACGCATGGAATCGCTGATAACAACGCCCCTATCCTCGCCGAGAATTTTAAAGGTGTTTCTAAGAACAGTCGGGCAAATATGACCGCCGTCGCATATAATTTCGCAAAAAGCGTCACTGTCAAACGCAGTGCCGACAACGCCTGCCTCACGGTGCGTCATACCCGTCATGGCATTGTAAAGGTGCGTAAAATGATGTGCGCCCATATCAAGCGCCCTGCGTGTTTCATCTGCATCAGCGCTTGTATGACCGATTGAAACACTGCATTTTTCGCTTACATACTTTATAAATTCATCGCTGTCAAACGCCTCAGGGGCAATAGTAATCAGTTTAACAATGCCCTTTGAAGCATTGTAAAGCCTGTCAAACTCTTCAACAGTACCTTCACGCACAAAATCGCCGTTCTGAGCGCCTTTTTTGGCATAGGAAATAAACGGACCTTCAAGATTTATGCCTGCAATTTTTGCACCCGACGACTTATAATCTGCAATAACAGACACAATTTCGGTCAGCCTATCCTCGGGCAGGGTCATAGTTGTGGGGCAGAATGATGTTACACCGTTTTTCGCAAGCGTTTTTGTGATTTTATCAAGGCTTTCGACAGAAGCATCGCTTGCATCGCCGCCGCCTGCGCCGTGAATATGTATATCAATAAAACCGGGCAGAGCGATAAGGCCGCTTTTGTCCTCGCCGTCTTCATTAAAAATGCCGATTTCAGCAATTCTGCCGTTTTCAATTCTGATGTCGGCGACCTCTTTTTCAAAAATTTCATTATAAAAACAGATGTTTTTTAAAATCATCACGAATTCTCCTTAACAATTCTGTATGTAATCTCCTGCAGTTGTTCAAACGTTTCAAGACCGCCCATTTCCGCCCTGAATTTTGCACCGCCGCGAAGTCCTTTTGTGTAATATGCGGCATGATGACGAGCCTCACGCATAGCCGTGTACTCGCCTTTATACTCAATAATTTTTTCAATATGCTTTAGCATTACAGTCATTTTTTCAGCCAGTGACGGGTCGGGAATCACTCTGCATTCATTAAAATAAGCGTTGATTTTCTGAAAAACCCACGGATTGCCGAGCGCTCCCCTGCCAATCATCACAGCGTCGCAGTTTGTTTTTTCAAGCATAATGACGGCACTCTGCTCATCTGTAACATCGCCGTTGCCGATAACGGGAATTGAAACGGCGGATTTCACCTGCTTAATAATATCAAGATCAACCTTGCCGCTGTACATTTCCTGCCGCGTTCTGCCGTGAATTGTAATGGCTGAAGCACCGTTTTTTTCTAAAATTTCTGCCATTTTTACGGCATTTACCGTATCGCTGTCCCACCCCTTGCGAATTTTTGCAGTAACGGGAATATCAACGGCGCTTGACACGGCACGAACAATTTCGCCTGCAAGTTCGGGATTTTTCATAAGGCTTGCACCGCCGCCGTTCATTGCAACCTTGGGCGCAGGGCAGCCCATATTTATATCAATAATATCGGGATGAAAAGCAAGGCACTTCTGTGCCGCCTCTGCCATAATTTCAGGGTCATCACCGAAAATCTGTGCGCCTGCGATTTTTTCATCTTTGCCGAGAGTTAAAAGCAGTGCGCTTTTTTTATCACCCATTGTTAAGCCTTTTGAACTCACCATTTCGGTTACGGTATAGCCTGCGCCGAAATTTGTGCAAAGTTCACGAAAAGCCATATCCGCAATTCCCGCCATCGGGGCAAGAAACGCAATATTTTCAAATTCTGTATCCTTAATTTTCATATCGTTACCTCGTAAAGAGTATAGCATATAATGCAAAAAAATTAAAGGGATAGATATATAATTTTACGGAAGGGCACGCAGACTCTCCCCTACAAAACATTGCTGCAATTTTTATTATATTCATACAATTGTTCAAGCCTTTTAACACGAATATCTCTTTTCTGCCAGAAATGGCAAACACAGTCAAAGCCTCTGTCTTTCGAAACAATATAAAACTGTGCATCGGGGGATTTGCTTATACAATTTCCGAGATAAGACGACAACTGAAAATCAAGTGCATTGCCTGTTCCTGTTTCAACTAATATGTACTTCTTTTTTGCTTTGATTTGCTCGAGTTCTTTATGAAGTTCAAAACTTATTTTTGCAAGTGTTTTGTTATGAAAAAATATAAGTTCATCTGATTTTCTGAATTTTACAAGAGAAATCCCCTCAAGCGCCCTGCCGCTGAGATTTTCATAATCTATAAAGAAATAAGCCATTTTGTACTTCCCCCAAAAATAAAAAATGCGCAGCCGAAACTGCGCCAAAAACGCAGGCTCAAAAGTCGCCAAACCAATTGAACACAAATATCATTAAAGATAAGTTTGTATCAAAATAGAGCCTGAATTTTTAAAAATAAAAAAACAAACTTTCTCAATAATGAAAATCATATTCAATTGATTTGGCAAATTCAGTATAGCATTTATATTTAGCAAAGTCAACATATTACGGTGCGCCGAGGACTGTGCACCCTACAAAAATATTTTGTAGGGGCAATTCACGAATTGCCCGCTTTTGGTGCGCCGCTTTTTGAAAAACAATAAATAATTATTGACAAACGATAATTTTTATGTATAATGAGGGTATAAAATGGTAATTTATGGAGGAAAGTATAATGAAAAGCAACAAATTTTTAAACGCCACTCAGATATTTGTAAAAGCGTGCTACGTACTGCTTGCACTGTTTGCCATAGCAAGCACCTGGCTGTTTATTTACATTTTGGGGTTATCAAAGGGTGTTATTGCATTAATCATACCATTTATTCTTGTAATCCCGGCAGGGTATACCGTGCTGATATGCCTTGACAAACTGCTTGCAAATATTAAAAATGATATAATTTTTGACCGAGTGAACACTGAAAAATTCAAAAAAATCAGTATATGCTGTTTTTATGCGGCGGTTATCGGAATCATCGCAGGTGCAATTTTTATAATCATTGACAGTGTTAACTATATTATCGCTGTACCGATTCTCATTTTAGCATGCGGTGAGGCTTTTATGGGGCTGATTACTATCGTTATAAAAATCGTTTTCAACCGTGCAATTGAAATCAAAAACGAAAATGATTTAACAATATAGGAGGTCATTATGAGCATTATTGTAAATCTTGATGTTATGCTTGCAAAGCGGAAAATGACCTCGCTTGAGCTTGCAAATAAAATCGGAATTACGCAGGCAAATCTGTCCATACTCAAAACAGGCAAGGCAAAGGCAATCCGCTTTTCAACGCTTGAAGCAATCTGCAAAGAACTTGACTGCCAGCCCGGCGATATTTTAACGTTTACGGAAAATTAAATTCACCTAATCAATCCCTCCACCGCAAGCGGTCCCCCTCCCTTTACACAAGGGAGGCAAATCAGTAAAAATAAAATGGTGATAATATGAACGAAACCGATACAAAAAACATAAAAAAAAGAACGGGTATTATTGCCGTTCTTGCAATGCTGATTGTAATTGCAATCATCGCATCTGCGCTTGTCATTGCAAAGCCTTATGCAAATAAAAAACCGAAATTCGTTGATAATCCATACGGAAATTACCGAACAATTGAATATTTAGACAGAAAATACACCTATTGCACCGATTGTCTAAACCTGTTTGAATTTGAACTTGATAAAAAAATCGGTCAGGAAAGAACTATATTTCCAATCTCATTTTACACACTGAAAAATGACCCGAACAAAAATTTTATCTATGTTTCGGAGTGGCAGAACAGTCGTATATACTCCTGCCTGTCGATGGACAGCCATTCATTCAGCGACCCTGATGAAATCAGCGCAATTGAACTCACCGTTGATGATGAAATCGTTCTGATGACCGATGAAGAATGTATAAACGATTTTCGGTTGATTAATGAAAATCACAGCACCGAAAAAATCAGGTACAACCCCGATGAATGCATAACAGTTGAATTCAGACCGATTATTAAAGGTAATTACCCGATTGAATATACTTATAAAGGCGATGCATTTATTTATAACGGCGAGCAGTGGCTTGTTATGGAAGAACTTGATACTGCCAATGACGGATATTCAACAATAATTCACTACGGCCACCCGATAGATAATTCCGAAATCTGCGTGGCGTTTGAACACATTGCAGAAAAATATTTTGCCGAAGTTTATTATGAGTCAATTGATTACGAGGTGGGCACGGTTGACCCTGATGAAGAATATATAATCGACCCCGATATGGTAACATTGGCGGATTAAGTTTATAGCAAATTCACGGGAGGGCACGGAGAATCTGCAATTCGGCAGACCATTTTGTCTGCTTACGCAGACATTTTTGCTCAGCCGCAGACGGCAGACCCCTCTGCCACTGCGTGGCATCTCCCCTATTAGGGGAGTCTCCTAACAGGGGAATAACCTCCCCTACGATAACATTATTGCAACTTCGTAGGGTGCGATGTCCCCGACGCACCGCAAAAGGCAATTTTATTATAATTCTATATAAATTCAATAACAGAGGTAAAAAATGAAGAAATGCATTAAAATTATTTCAATAATTCTATTAATAATGTCATTATCAGCCTGCGCATCAAATGCTATATCCTCCGGCATTCATAACGGAGATTGGTCTTACAAACTACCGAATAATTATGAAATATGGCGTATTAATTCAAGAGAGATTGTTTGCGGAAAAAAGGACGGAGAAAACTCTCTCTCTAATGTTATAAATGAAAATTACGTTATGGAATTCAAATATAATAAGCGCTATGTGTGCCTTAAGTGTGTTGAAACCACACAAAACTTATCTGCTGAAATTGATAAATCAAACCCGAATTTCTATATAATTGATACTATGCAAGACACGATATACGGAGCGTACACCAATACTGATTTTGAAGATAAAATTAAAGATATGGGTCTTATATTCAATACAGATTGGATTAAAACAACACCAATTCCTGAAGGTGCAGAATTTGAATAAATAATAAAAAGAATGGGCATTATTGCAACTTCGTAGGGTGCGGCGTCCCCGACGCACCGTTATTTATAAATTTGATTAGCAGATTTTTTTGTTAGACAAGGCAGAGGCAAAATTTCGTCGACGGGAGCATACGTGGGTATGTGACCCGTAGGGTGCGGCGTCCCCGACGCACCGTTGTTCAGCAGATAACACAGTAATACGGATTGCGGTACCCAAAATTTATTATCGCACATAAATGTGTTCATAAATTTTGACCGCCGCAAATTCTTTTTTCTCCCTTTATCCCGCACTGCGGGCGGTCGAAAACGAATCAAAAAAAAGCCGTGCTTTTTAAGCACGGCTTAAGTCGTTTTAATTAGTCTGCACTGTATGGAAGAAGAGCAATCTGGCGAGCACGCTTGATAGCAACTGTGAGTTCTCTCTGGTGCTTAGCACAGGTACCAGTTACACGGCGTGGAAGAATCTTTGCTCTTTCAGAAGTGTATCTGTTAAGTTTTGCTACATCTTTATAATCTATAGAACTTGAATTTTCAAGACAAAATTGGCAAACTTTTCTGCGGCTTTTTCTTGCGCCGCCCTTAACATATGCCATGTTAGTTTCCTCCTTCAATTAAAATGGTAAATCTTCGTCGTCATCAACAATTTCTTCAAAATCACTGTTATCAGCCGATGCATAACTCGGAGCAGGCTGACTGTAAGCAGGATTTGTGTTTACTGCACTTTCTGCCTTTGAACCGCAGAAAGAAACATTGTTGGCAACAACACGAACAGATTTTCTTTTATTTCCGCTGTTATCAGTAAAATTATCGGTCTGAATAGAGCCTTCAACGGCAATCATAGAACCCTTGCGGAAATAGCGAGAAATAAATTCAGCAGTCTGACGCCATGCGGTTACATCAATAAAATCGGTTTTTCTTTCCTCGCCCTGACGCTGGAAATTCCTGTCAACGGCAACCTGGAACTGAACAACCGAAACGCCGCTCGGCGTTGTTCTAAGTTCAGGGTCAAACGTTAATCTGCCCATAATTACAACAGAGTTAATCATTTTTGCTCCCCCTTATTCGCCTTTAGCGACGATTAATGAACGAAGAACGCCGTCTGTAATGTTGATTACACGGTCAAGCTCTGCAGGTACAGTGTCTTCTGCCTCAAACTGAGCAACAACATAATAGCCTTCTGTTTCGTAGTTGATTGGATATGCAAGTCTGCGCTTACCCCACTCGTCAACTTCGCCAAGAGTGCCATTTGCCTTGATCATATCGAGAAACTTACCCTTTAAAGCCTCTACTGCTTCCTCACCCTTTTTAACTGAGAAAACCAATACGATTTCGTACTTATTTAATGCCATTCCTGTGCACCTCCTTCTGGACTTAATGGCCCAAAGTCTTCGCTTTGAGCAAGGATTGCTATCTGTTAGACAGCCTATGTATTATAACAGAGTTTCAAAATAATGTCAAGCAATAAAATTAAACTGCAATTGCGGTAACAATTTATTTTACTGCTGTGAAAAAGAGTCGGGGAAAACGGAAGATGATTTCACCGTTTGGCTGAAGCGGAAACTGCCTCTCAATTTCAGCAAGAATATCCTTTTCAAACAGAGCGCTTTCGGTATCATCGAGTTTTTCAAAATACGGCTTCAGACCTGTTGAACGATACCATTCAATCACGCTCTGATGTGACGGCAGGCGGTGATAATAAATCGTTTTCCATATTTTGAAATCACTCGAAATTTCTGACAGAATATTAAAGTATTCGTAATCATTCAATGTATAAAAATTTCTTGCGCCCTGAAGTTTTTTCCACCGCTCAAGGTCTGTTACATTATTGATAACCCTGCTCATATCCTGCTCGGCGGTTACAGGCACCTGAACGGCAAGCATACCGCCGTCATTCAAAACGCTCATAATATCAGCAAGTAATTTTTTATGATTCGGCACCCACTGAATGCAGGCATTTGAAAACACCACGTCAAATTTAATATCAAGTTTACCAAAATCCCGTGAGGCGTCAAAAGCCATAAACTCCAGATCGGGATTTTCTTTTTTTGCCTTTTCAATCATATTCGGCGAAAAATCTGCACCGATAACACGAGCGTTTGGAAATCTGTCTTTCAGCACTCTTGTGCTGTTGCCCGGTCCGCAGCCGATATCAATAATATTTTGCGGGTCAGTAACAAGAATGGATTTTACAAGGTCGATTGACGGCTGGGTGCGTTCGGCTTTGAATTTTAAATATTGTGTTGAATTCCAGTCGGACATATTAAATCTCCTTTCAATTTTTTACGGCGGGTCGTCGGGGGTGCGGGTGTCCAGTGGACACCTCTGCGAAGCAGAAGCACCGACCGAGCCGACAGGTGAGACCGCCGACCCCTACATTATTATATCTATGCGGGAGGGCGCAGACTGCACACAGCCGTCCCCCTTTGTCGGCGTTGCCGACATTTCCCCCACATCGTGGGGGAATCTTCCTCCCCTACAATAATTACGGCGGGCGGATAATATCCGCCCCTACGATTTTAACAACAATGTTTTAATAATTATGTAGGCAGATAATAAGAAATGGGAACGGCAACCGTTCCCATCAAAATTACAATAATGATACCACGAGGTCACCCATTTCGGCGGTAGTGACTTTTTTAAGTCCCTCCTCATAAATATCGGGTGTTCTTGCGATTGTGAGCGCCTTATCAACTGCACTTTCAATAGCATCTGCGGCATCGCTCTGACCGAATGTATAGCGCAGCATCATTGCGCCCGAAAGAATGGTTGCAAGCGGATTTGCCTTTTGCTCGCCTGCAATATCGGGAGCAGAGCCATGGATAGGCTCATAAAGACCGAATGTGCCCTCTGCAAGAGATGCAGACGCAAGCATACCGATTGAGCCGCTTACCATTGACGCTTCATCTGAAAGAATATCACCGAAAATATTTGATGTAACGATTGTATCAAACTGGCCGGGATTGCGCACAAGTTGCATAGCGCAGTTATCAACATACATATATGAAACTTCCACTTCAGGGTAATCCTTGCTGACTTCCTCCATAACTTTTCTCCAAAGGCGTGAAGAATCAAGCACGTTTGCCTTATCAACACAGGTTAGTTTTTTGCCGCGTTTCATAGCATACTCAAAGCCTGCTTTAACAATTCTTTTGATTTCAGGCACGGTGTAACGCTCTGTATCATATGCGCCGACAACGCCGTTTTCCTCATAAGTGCCCCTGTCGCCGAAATAAATTCCGCCTGTAAGTTCACGAACGATGAGAATATCAAGACCGTCGCCGATGATTTCTTCCTTGATAGGTGAAGCAGATTTAAGCGGAGCAAAAATCTTTGCAGGGCGAAGATTTGCAAAAAGACCGAGCGCCTCACGAATAGCAAGAAGACCCTTTTCAGGTCTGTTATTACCCGGCTGACTGTCCCACTTAGGACCGCCTACTGCACCGAGAAGAACTGCGTCACTTGCCTTGCAGGCAGTTTCGGTTTCTTTCGGAAACGGCACGCCTGTTGCATCAATAGCACAGCCGCCGAGAAGTTGATAATCATAATCAAAAGCAAAATCAAACTTTTTGCCTGCAGCATCAAGCACCTTAATGCACTCGTCAACGATTTCAGGACCTATACCGTCACCCTTTAAGACAGTGATTTTATAATTTTCCATTGTTGTTCCTCCGTTAAGAATTATATTTCGGGACATTTACAAATTGCCCGTTGAATTATTTAAACAGATTATAAAGAAATGATATTAATGTTAATACAAAAAAGAATATACATGTGCATACAGCACCCAAAGTTCTTGCCTGTCTATTGTTATCATAACGTTTTTCATACTCACTCTTAATAACATATTTACTTTCATTTTTCTTGATTCTATATGAATTCGCAAAAACAACAGTAAATAAAATTTCAATTGCAAGCATTGCAATATATGCAACAATATAACGAATATCCATTATGTTTCTCCAATGAATTTGAGGGTTAATCTATAACGGGTCGTCGAGAATCCCTCCACCGCAAGCGGTCCCCCTCCCTTTGACAAGGGAGGCATAAATCAATCAGCAGACGTCGAAGATGCCGGGCATAGTATCATCACGCATTGTATCAGGCTGATCACGGTTGATTGCACATACGATACCCTTCATTGATGCGTAACTGATATTGTGGCTTACGCCGATACCGAAAATATCCTTGCCCTGCGGATTTTTAAGATGAATATAACTGATAGCCTTTGAGTCTGAACCGACTGCAATTGCATGCTCGCTGTAATCAACAAATTCATAACCTGAAAGACCGATTGTGTTCATTGCCTGGCAGAATGCACCGATAGGTCCTGAGCCTGTGCCCTCAATTGCAACAACCTCGTTGTTTCTGCAGCGGATTTCGCCTGTGAAATGAACAGAAGTAAGATAATCAGCCTCGTTCTTTTCTTCGCTGATTTTGTAATTGAGCAATTTGTAAGGTCCGTTTACATTTCTGTATTCTTTCTGGAACAAATCGAAAATCTCATCAGATTTAAGTTCCTTACCCTTTTCGTCGCACGCTTTCTGAACTACTGCGCCGAATTCAGGGTGCATAGCCTTTGGCATTTTGATGCCGTATTCATTGGCAAGAATAAACGCCGTGCCGCCCTTGCCCGACTGAGAATTAATACGGATAATCGGCTCATATTCTCTGCCTACATCGGCAGGGTCAATCGGAAGATAAGGTACTTCCCAAAGGTCAGTTCCGCTCTCTTTCATATAGATTTTGCCTTTATTTATAGCGTCCTGATGCGAGCCTGAAAATGCAGTAAACACAAGTTCGCCTGCATAAGGATGACGAGGATGCACCTGCATTTTTGTGCATCTTTCATAAACTTCTTTAATTTTGTTGATATTGCTGAAATCAAGTTCGGGGTCAACGCCCTGCGTCCACATATTCATAGCGATTGTAACAACGTCAACATTACCTGTTCTTTCGCCGTTGCCGAAAACAGTACCCTCAACACGGTCTGCGCCTGCCATCATTGCAAGTTCTGCACCTGCAACGCCCGTGCCGCGATCGTTATGCGGGTGAAGAGAGATTATAGCCGCCTCTCTGTTTTTCATATGCGTGCAGAAATATTCAATCTGGTCGGCATAGCCGTTTGGCGTTGAACATTCAACAGTTGACGGCAGATTAAGAATAATCGGATTTTCCTTAGTTGCACCCATAACATCCATAACACGCTCGCAGATTTCGATTGCGTTGTCAATTTCAGTGCCTGTGAAAGATTCGGGTGAATATTCATAACGGATATTCATATCGGGGCACTCCTCAAGTTCCTTATCCGTTAATTCTTTAATGAGTTTTGCGCCCTCAACGGCAATATCAATAACGCCCTGCATATCGGTTTTGAATACCACTTTGCGCTGTAAAGTTGATGTGGAATTATAAAAATGAACGATAACATTTTTAGCACCCTTGATAGCCTCAAAGGTTTTTTTGATAAGGTGAGGTCTTGCCTGAACAAGCACCTGAATGGTAACATCATCGGGAATTAAATTATTATCAATAAGTGTTCTTAAAATCTCATATTCCGTTTCACTTGCAGACGGAAAACCAACCTCAATTTCTTTAAATCCGATATCAACAAGCATTTTAAAAAACTCAAGTTTTTCCTGAAGATTCATCGGGTCAACGAGCGCCTGATTGCCGTCTCTCAAATCAACACTGCACCATATAGGCGCTTTTGTAATTACCTTGTTCGGCCATGTTCTGTTCGGAATATCAATCGGTTTAAACGGAACATACTTTTTAAAGCCGTCTTTTGTCATAATGATTTCTCCTTTCAATATAGGCAACAAAAGTTTGCCTGAAGGGAAGTATAAAAAATACGCCCCTACAAAAATATAGGGGCGCAGAAAAATCTACACGGTACCACCCTATTTTAGCAGGAAAACCTGCCCTTTAGCATCTGACAATGCCTCAACCTTTAACGCAGTTACACGTCTGCCCCTATTGCATTGCTTTTCAGGGCAGCAACTCCGCAGAGAGCTATACACTAAAGCCTTTATACCGCCTTGCACCGACCGACGGCTCTCTGAAATAAAAAGCAAAAGTCTTTTTCTGCTTCACAGTATTTTATTGGGTACTATTTAATTAGTAATTTTATTATAACATTAAAAATATTTTTGTCAAGTGAAATTTTTAGTGCAAAAGACTATTTGACGGGCGGATAATATCCGCCCCTACGATAGCGTTATTGACATTTCGTAGGGGTCGATGACCACATCGACCCGTTTTGCGACAGAGTAAGGAACGCCTCCGCCCTGTTATTACAATTTTGAATAGCCGTAGCCGTTTGCAATGGCATCTACGGGCACGCCTGCACTGCAAAGCGGGCAGTTATGCTTATCATAAACCTTATAATCGGAAATATCCTCTTCCGTAAAGATAGTGTTTACCTCAATGCCGTCAACCTCTTTAACAGCACTGAAAACAGATGTTACGCCAACAACCTCGCCGCCGTAATACTTAACGCTTTCAACAGCACGGTCAACCGTTTTGCCGCTTGTAATGCATGAAATAAGCACAAGCACCTTTTTGCCGTTAATCATTTTTGTAAGATTATCACGGAAAATCATATTGCCGCTGGCATCGTATTCAGGACCTAAAACAAAAATGTTTGAAGTCGGATTCGGTGTCATCATTGACGGGCGTGCAAGTTCATGTGCAAGATAAGCACCGAGCGCCTGCGTTTCATAAAGGCAGAGCACAGTATCTATTTCAATACCGCGGGTGTTATAGTATTCAGCCATAAGCATTGCCGTGTCAACGGAAACGTCGTGATTATGCTTAATATCCGATGTGCCTACATAGCAGTTAATGTGAGCACTTGCAGTAATAAAATGCCCCTGCTTTAAATGAATAAACACTCTTTCATTTCTTTTTGATGTAATTGTTATAATATTATCCATTCATATCACCTAAGTTAATTTTACAATAAGTAAGATTTCTTTTCAACATATAGTATAGTAAAAAATAAGCAGATTTATTTGTGTAAAATGAACAAAAAAGGATTATTTAAATAACAATATACCGTACAGGGTCGTTTTACGGGAGGGCACGGAGACCCTCCCCTACAGAAAAGACAGGCTTCAAGAAATGGAGCAGAATTTTGCATTTTGTGAGTGGGTGCCGTACGTCGTCAAAACAAATTCCGTGTTCAATAAATTAAAAATTTATGCCAACACTTCATTTGTTTTTCCTCTTTCCAAAAAATCTTACGATTTTTCAGAAGCCTTGATTGTGCCCCCGAGCAAAAGGCAAAAAACGCCAAACCCCTCAGAAACTCAATGTTTCTGAGGGGTTTCAATAACGTTATTATAAAGCGGGTCGTCGAGGGTGCGGGTGTCCAGTGGACACCTCTGCATAACAGAAGCACCGACCGAACCGGCAGGTGAGACCGCTGACCCATACGAAAAATCAATTATTATAAATAACGGGATGTCTCAACAATCCCTCCGAGTGCTTCGCACCCACCTCCCTTTACACAAGGGAGGCATATAGAATTACTTAAAATTACCGATATCGCAATTCTTGCCGAAGCCGTAAAGGATTTTGCTTGCGTGAACACGCTGAGTAGCACCCTGCGGATTTGCATAGCCCTGATCTGTGCCTGTAATCATACCGTTAAAGTTTGCCCACTGCATTGCCTCATATGCCCACGGGCGAATACGGCTGTAATCTTTATAATCAGTTATACTTACACTTTTATAATTTTCATCATAAATTAAACCGTTTTCACTTGCATAGCGGAACAGGAAAGCAGCCGTCTCCTCGCGTGAAACTGCATTGAAGGGCTTAAAAGTTGTTTCTGTTGTGATGCCCTTATCAAGTGCCCAGCAGGCAGCATCATAGTAATATGCATTCGTATCCGTAATATCCGTAAACGGAGTTTCATCATATGGATTTGCATTTTTATAAGGTTCGCCTGCAAGTCTGTAAAGAATTGTAATCATCATTGCACGCTCAATTGTGCGTACAGGTGAATATACATTATTGGTAGGCGGATTTGTACCCCTTACAAATTCATTGTATACAGATGTGTATGCAATATAATCATCATATTTTTCAAATCCTGCAATATCGTTAAATCGTTTCTGTGCCACAGCCTTCTCACGCGGAAGTTGTGTTTTGCCGGGTTCACCAAATGACTCTAAAAACGCACCGCAGGCAGGATTTCTGCCCATAGACGCCATTTCGTCAAGTGACTTAAGCATACTGTCTTTCATATCCTTATTATCTGCGAAATTGTTTTCAACAAATTTGCGAACTGCCTTATAATTCTTTTTATCGGCAAACATAACCTCATAAACATAATAGAACATATTTACAACCGTCGAATCGGTTTCACCTGTTCTGAGCACAAAATATTCATAATCGTCAGAACTGCTCTTTTTCGTTTCAAGCGTTGTGCAGTCACTGAAAATACGCCAGTTAATGGCCTTGAATCTGATTGTATCATTGCCCTCTTCATCTACAGGGAATTCCATACTTGTAATAATAGAATTCACCATCTGCGGCGTGATTTCAATAACCGTTTCACCATCGGGAATATCATAAACAGCACAGGCAACATTATTTACTGCTTCGCTTAAAATGCCGCTGTTAAGAACATATGCAAAACGCGGAATTAAATCCACCATACCGTCAAGCGGTTTATCAAGAATCGGCTGAACAACATTTTCAAAAGCCGAATCAACAATCGGGCGCAGAATTTCATCAAGGCAGGTATTTACGCCGCCTGCATCCTTAACGGAAAGATAGTTTTTAAGATATTCATCTGCCGTCGGCATATTGATAAGACCGATGTTTTCAAGCAAAGGCATAACACGAGAATAAATGCCGCGCTTTTCGGCAGTATCAAACATATTTAAATCAATGCCAAGCGAATTAATAATTTCATTTTCACCGTTCATAAGTGCAGTTACAGGGCGAAGCACTGCCAGGCACGCATCAATAAAGCCACTTTTACTGCCGCTTACAAAACCGAAATCAAGATTTGTAAACTCAATTTCAGCAAGTTTGTCAAGGTCATTTATACCGTTTGCCTTATCTTCCTCGGTAACCTCAATTGCTCTGATTTTTGCTATAACCTTATCATATTTTTTACCGCTCTGTTCAAGACGGTCGGCAATAATTTCCGTATTGAACATTGCATAATAAAGATCGCCGAAGGTAGGATATTCCTCCAAGCCCGTGGCATCTTCATCATGAGAAAGATTTGCATATACGCTGAAAATTGCGCTGACGGTAGATGCCTGATAAACAAAATCCTCTGCCGTTCTGTTAAGACCGTTTTTGATGATTACTTTTTTGCCGTTGATTTCCATACCTGCAAGATTCATCATCGCTGCAAACATATTCCACATACCGTCAAGCGTATTCTGAACACCCTCTTTTGTCCAGATTACATCACCGCCGATATCGGCACGGTTTACGGGAATTGTTACAAAACTTTCAGCCTCAGCATCACACGCAGCCTTTGAGCCGTCATCTGCAAATGCATACAAGCCGACGCTCATACACGAAAACGCCATAAGCACTGCAAGCAGAACGCTTAAAATTCTTTTACCAAGTTTCATAAATTTTCACTCCATACATATATAATCTATGTATTAACAATATCATATATAAGTATTTTTGTCAATAAAAAAATAGCGGAATATATCCGCCCTTTATACGGTGCGTCGAGGGTGCGGGTGTCCGGTGGACACCTCTGCGAAGCAGAAGCACCGACCGAGCCGACAGGTGAGACCGCCGCACCCTACGAATTCGCAATAACATTTTCGTAGGGCGGTGTGCCCCCACGCCGCCGATAGGTTATTATAATACGGGAGGGCACGGAGAATTTGCAATTCGGCAGACCCTTTTGTCTGCTTACGCAGACATTTTTGCTCAGCCGCAGACGGCAGACCCCTCTGCCACTGCGTGGCATCTCCCCTATTAGGGGAGTCTCCTAACAGGGGAATAACCTCCCCTACGATGTTAATTATTCATCATTCATTATTCATTTAACAATCGATTCGCCTGTCATTTCTGCAGGCTGATCAAGACCCATTACCTTAAGCATTGTCGGTGCAATGTCGCAGAGTCTGCCGCCCTCACGAACGTCACAGTCATAATTATAAACAATGAAAGGAACAGGGTTCGTTGTATGCGCTGTAAACGGCTCGCCGTTTTCATCAAGCATTTTATCTGCATTGCCGTGGTCGGCAGTAACAAACAGAACGCCGCCCATTTCTTTTACTGCCTCGGCAAGCGAGCCAACACAGTTATCAACCGTTTCAACAGCCTTTACTGCGGCAGGGATAATACCTGTGTGTCCAACCATATCGCAGTTTGCAAAGTTTACGATGATTGCATCGTACTTACCGCTTCTGACTGCCTCGTTCAGTTTTTCGGAAACTTCGGGAGCACTCATCTCAGGCATCAAATCAAAGGTTGAAATCTTTGGTGAGTCAACAAGAATTCTGTCTTCACCCTCATACTGTTTTTCTTCACCGCCGTTGAAGAAGAAGGTTACGTGCGCATATTTCTGCGTTTCGGCAATACGCAACTGAGTTTTGCCGAGATTTGAAATATATTCACCAAAAGTATTTGTAAGCGTTTCGGGGCCGAAAGCAACCTCAACATTCGGCATTTCGGCGTCATACTGTGTCATACAAACATAATTAAGCGGGAAGAAACCGTTCTTTCTTTCAAAGCCCGTAAAATCAGGGTCAACAAACGTTCTTGTGATTTCTCTTGCACGGTCAGGTCTGAAATTGAAGAAAATTACACTGTCGTTTGGCTGAACTCTGCCACCATCGCCTACAACAGTAGGCATAACAAATTCATCTGTAAGGTGCTTGCCGTCTTCGTCAATCGTTTCGTAAGAAGTCTTAACGGCAGCAATGGCATCATCGGTCTTAATGCCCTCGCCGTAAACGATTGCGGCATATGCTTTTTCAACTCTGTCCCAGATGTTGTCACGGTCCATAGCGTAAAATCTGCCCATAACAGAAGCAATTTTGCCGACGCCGATTTCCTGCATTTTTGCCTCAAGTGTTTCAAGATATTCAACAGCAGATGACGGCGGAACATCACGTCCGTCAAGCAGAGCATGAACAAAAACATTTTCAACGCCGCAGTCCTTTGCCATCTGAAGCAGGCAGTAAAGGTGGTCTGTATGGCTGTGAACGCCGCCGGGTGACACAAGACCGATTAAGTGAAGTGCCTTATCCTTTGCATTTTCCATTGCGCCGACAAGAGCGGGATTTTTCTGAGCCTCGCCGTCTGCAAAAGCCTTTGTAATTCTTGTCAAAGGCTGATAAACAACACGGCCTGCGCCGATATTTGTGTGACCAACCTCGCTGTTGCCCATCTGTCCGTCGGGCAGACCTACGTCCATACCCGATGCACCGATATAAGTCATCGGGCACTCAGCCATCATTTTATCAAGATTCGGTGTATTTGCCATTGCGATTGCATTGCCGTATTCGGAATCATTTTTTCCGAAGCCGTCCATTATACACAAAACAACAGGTTTTTTCATTTCTTATCCTCCATATTACAAAAACAATATATTAAAAATTACGGGAGGGCACAGAGACCCTCCCAAATAAGGTTTGGCAGATTATACGGGACGATGAGGGCATCGTCCCCTACAATTACAACCAAAAATTTTCTTTATTTGCTTGCTGCTTTAACAATGATTGAGAAATCCTCTGCTTTAAGAGACGCACCGCCGATAAGACCGCCGTCAACGTTCTCTTTTGAAAGGAGTTCATCTGCATTTTTAGCGTTCATTGAACCACCGTACTGAACAACGAAAGCATCAGCAGCATCTTTGCCGTAAAGGTCTGCAATTACAGAGCGGATATAGCCGTTTACTTCATCTGCCTGATCGGCAGTAGCAGTTTTGCCTGTGCCGATAGCCCATACAGGCTCATAAGCAATGATAACGTTTTTGAGTTCTTCTTCTGTTACGCCCTGAAGTGCAATCTTTGTCTGAAGACCTACAACCTCAAATGTAACGCCCTGTTCTCTTTCAGCAAGAACCTCGCCAACGCAAAGGATTACTTTAAGACCGTTATCAAGAGCAGCACGAACTCTCTTATTAACTGTTTCGTTTGTTTCGCCGAAATACTGACGGCGCTCTGAATGACCGATAATTACGTAAGGAACGCCCATAGCCTTGAGCATAGGAGCAGAAACCTCTGCAGTGAAAGCACCGCTTGCTGCCCAGTGGCAGTTTTCAGCACCAACCATAATGTTTGAGCCTGCTGCAGCATCAAGTGCTGCCTGCAAATCAACAAACGGAGCGCAGATGATAACATCACAGTCTGCATCTGCAACGAGTGGCTTCATTTCATTAATAAGTGCAGTTGTTTCGGCAGGAGTGTTGTTCATTTTCCAGTTACCTGCTATAACTGCTTTACGAAGATTTTTGTTCATTTTAAGTACCTCTTTATATTTAGTTTACGGGCGGATACTATCCGCCCCTACGATTTTATTTTCACGGGAGGGCCGGAGACCTTCCCCTACAATGATGATTGATGGATTTTTTCGTTAGACTGTAGGGTGCGGCGTCCTCGACGCACCGTTAAGCCGTTAAGTTATTTATATTTTTATTTATCGTTAAGTGCTGCAATACCCGGCAGTTCTTTACCCTCAAGGAATTCAAGTGATGCGCCGCCGCCTGTTGAAATATGGCTCATCTTATCACTGAAACCAAGTTTAGTAACTGCAGCAACAGAGTCGCCGCCGCCAACGATTGAAATTGCGCCTGAATCAGCAACTGCCTTTGCAACAGCGATTGTGCCTGCTGCAAAATTATCCCACTCTGAAACACCCATAGGTCCGTTCCAGATAATTGTGCCTGCGCCCTTGATAGCCTCAGCAAATATAGCCTGTGTTTTAGGTCCGATATCAAGACCCATCCAGCCATCAGGAATTTCATCACTGTTTACAACCTGAGCCTCTGTATTTTCATCATATTCTCTGCCGACCTTATTATCAACAGGAATAAGGAAGTTAACGCCCTTTGCCTTTGCATCTTCCATCATTTTGCCTGCATTTTCAACCTGCTCTTCTTCAAGAAGAGATGTGCCGATGTGATGACCGAGTGACTTCATAAATGTGTAAGCCATACCGCCGCCGATGATAAGTGTGTCACATTTATCAAGCAGGTTTGTGATTACGCCGATTTTATCTGAAACCTTTGCACCGCCGAGAATTGCAACAAGCGGGCGCTTAGGATCTGCAAGTGCGCCGCCCATAAATGTAATTTCCTTCTGAATAAGATAACCGCAAACAGCAGGAAGATAAGAAGCAACACCTGTTGTTGAGCAGTGTGCTCTGTGTGCAGTACCGAAAGCATCGTTTACAAAGATTTCTGCAAGAGATGCAAGTTCTTTGCTGAATGATTCTTCATTCTTTGTTTCTTCTTTTCTGTAACGAACGTTTTCAAGGAGCATAACCTGACCGTCTTCAAGAGCAGCAGCCATAGCCTTTGCGTTTTCGCCTACAACATTTTCATCTTCGGCAAGTTTAACCTCCTGATTAAGATACTCAGAAAGTCTTGCAGCAACAGGAGCAAGGCTGAACTCAGGCTTGTACTCGCCCTTCGGTCTGCCGAGGTGAGAGCAAAGAATAACCTTTGCGCCGTTTTCTGCGAGATACTTGATAGTAGGCAGAGCGGCAACAATTCTTTTATCGTTTGTAATTTCGCCGTCTTTAAGCGGAACATTGAAATCGCAGCGAACAAGAACCTTCTTGCCCTTAACGTCGATATCTTCAATTGTTTTCTTATTTAATGCGTTCATAGTATTACCTCTTCTTATTTTATTTTGAGTTTTATACATTTCATATTATAAAATATATTATATCCAAAATCAATACATATTTTTCCACATAGTTTGGCGGATTATACGTTAATTTTTTGTCAATGATAGTCAAAAAGTTTGCGCACAAAAAGAAAACGGGAGGGCACAGAGACCCTCCCCTACAATACTAATTTATATGATTAATGAATTTTCCGTTAGGCTGTAGGGTGCGGCGTCCTCGACGCACCGTTATTTCACCCATAACGCCGTATAGTATAAAGGAAAAAGGCACAATCATAATTATTTTTCTAAGTTTTCCTTAACAGTATTAAGTTCTGCCTTAAGTTCTTCAGGAAGAGTATCGCCGAACTTAGCATAAAGCTCTTCAACACCCTTCAGTTCTTCCTCCCAAGCGTCCTTATCAACATCAAGAATCTTTTCAAGATCAGCTGTTGTCATATCAAGACCTTCAAGGTTGATATCCTCAGCCTTAGGAAGATAACCGATAGCAGTTTCCTGAGCGTCTACCTTGCCCTCGCAGCGGTCGATAATCCAGTCAAGAACACGCATATTATCGCCGAAACCGGGCCACAGGAAGTTGCCGTCATCATCCTTACGGAACCAGTTAACATTGAAGATTTTAGGAGCTTTTTCAGGATCAAGAGTTTCACCGATCTCAATCCAGTGCTTCCAGTAATCACCCATATTGTAGCCGCAGAACGGAAGCATAGCCATAGGATCACGGCGAACTACACCAACAGCGCCTGTTGCAGCAGCAGTTGTTTCAGAGCCCATGATTGAGCCAACGAATACACCGTGATTCCAGTTCTTTGACTGATATACGAGCGGAGTAAGTTTTGCACGGCGGCCGCCGAATACGATAGCAGAAATCGGCACACCCTGCGGATTTTCAAATTCAGATGAAATACATGGGCAGTTAACTGCAGGAGCAGTAAATCTTGAGTTCGGATGAGCGCCCTTTTCCGTGCTTTCAGCGCCGTTCCAAGGATTGCCCTTCCAGTCAATAGCGTTTGTTGGCGGATTCTTGTCAAGACCTTCCCACCAAACTGTGTTATTATCAAGATTATGGCAAACGTTTGTAAAGATTGTGCCGCTCATTGTTGATTTAAGAGCGTTCGGGTTAGACTTCATATTTGTACCCGGAGCAACGCCGAAGAAACCGTTTTCAGGGTTGATAGCATAAAGACGGCCGTCCTCACCTTTTCTGATCCATGAAATATCATCGCCGACGCACCAAACTTTATAGCCCTTCTTCTGATATCCTTCAGGCGGAATAAGCATTGCAAGGTTTGTTTTGCCGCATGCACTCGGGAATGCTGCGCAGATATATTTAACCTCGCCGTTTGGCTTTTCAAGACCGAGGATAAGCATATGCTCTGCCTGCCACATCTCATTTTTGCCCTGATATGATGCGATACGAAGTGCAAAGCACTTTTTGCCGAGAAGAACGTTTCCGCCGTATGCTGAATTAACTGAAATAATTGTGTTATCCTCAGGGAACTGGCAGATCCATCTCTTTTCAGGGTCAACATCACATTTGCAGTGCATACCGCGTACCCAGTCGTTGGAATCGCCGAGAGCCTCAAGCACCTTAACGCCTACTCTTGTCATAATGTTCATATTAAGAACAACATAGATTGAGTCTGTGATTTCAATACCGATTTTTGAAAGCGGAGAGCCTACAGGACCCATTGAATAAGGGATAATGTACATTGTTCTACCCTCGTATGAACCGGCAGCAATATCATAAAGCATTTTATAACATTCAGCAGGGTCCATCCAGTGGTTTGTAGGACCTGCATCCTTTTCATTCTTTGTGCAGATAAGTGTTCTGTCCTCAACACGTGCAACGTCATTCTCTGCTGTTCTGTGAAGATAGCAGTCAGGAAGAAGGTCTTCGTTGAGTTTAATCATTTCGCCTGTTTCAACGCCCTCTGCCTTAAGAGCGTCAATCTGCTCTTTTGAGCCGTCAATCCAGACAATCTTTGAAGGCTTTAAAAGTTCTACTTTTTCATCAAGCCAATCAAGGAGTGTTTTATTTGTGGTAAGATTTGTTTCCATAACTTATTCTCCTTTACAATAAATAAATTACTTTTTTTCAGATGAATTGACATAGTGCCGCAATTTTCATCAAATATAATTATACCAATTTTTGCCTTAAATTCAATAGTTATTTTTCACAATAAACCGTGATTTATTTAACAATAATTATTATTAATGCTATCTGTTATAGACATTGTTGCATAAGCGTTAAGATTTGAACCTGCCCTTGTACCTGCAAGAAATTCATAATAGCCCTGAGCGGCAACCATTGCACCGTTGTCGCCGCAGTATTTCAGCTCGGGAATATGAAGCTCCCAGCCGTTATCACGGCAAAGTTTCTGCGCCTCGGCTCTTAAAAGCGAATTTGCGGAAACACCGCCTGCGAGCACAATTTTATTATACCCAAAATTTTCAGCCGCTAAACGTAAATTTGAAATAAGACAGTCAACAACGCTTTTCTGAAAAGATGCCGCAAGGTCGGGAATGTTGATTTCCTGCCCCTTTTGCTGCGCATTGTGCACGGTGTTTATAACAGAGGTTTTAAGACCGCTGAACGAAAAATCATACGGCGCGCCGTCAACACGGGGGTGCGGAAACGCATAAGCGCCGCTGTTGCCGTCTTTGCTGATTTTGTCAATGCTGATGCCGCCTGGATACGGCAGACCCATCGTTCTGCCTGCTTTGTCAAGCGCCTCGCCTGCCGCATCATCACGTGTTCTGCCGATAATTTCATAATCGGTATAACTTTTAACGGCAACGATATGAGAATGACCACCGCTGACAACAAGACATAAAAACGGCGGTTCAACATCGCTTGTAAGATAATTTGACGCAATGTGCGAGCGCAGATGATGAACGGGCACAAGCGGTTTGCCTGCCGAAACGGCAAGACCCTTTGCAAAATTCACGCCTACCAGAAGTGCACCGATAAGACCGGGCGCATATGTAACGGCAACGGCGTCAATATCATCGAGCGTACAGTTTGCCTGCAAAAGCGCCTCCTCTACAACACCGCTGATGCTTTCTGCGTGGCGGCGTGAAGCGATTTCGGGCACAACGCCCCCATATAATTTATGCTCATCAAGCGAAGTTGCTATTATATTTGACAAAACGGTTCTGCCGTCTTCAACCACAGCCGCCGCCGTTTCGTCACAACTTGATTCAATTCCTAAAATTTTCATATTGTTAAATCCTTTTTGTTATTCTGAATTATATAGTAAACCAAAAGTAATCTCATATTAAAAGAATGAAATCGGCAAAAACATAATTAAAACACCGAAAGCAACGAGCACAACTGTCAAAATTATGCCGATTTTTTTCATTGCCTTTCTGCTTCTTATTCCGGTATCCTTACCAATGAACTTTAACGAAAAGCCTTCCTTGTCTTCATCAGGAGCAAACAGAGAAACGATTTTTCCGCCAAGCGAAAACAAAAAAGCAATAAAAAATAACAAACCTGCAAACAGAGCCTTAATTAACTGCTCGGGGAAAAGACCCAGCAGTTTAATATCCAAGTATTCATCATTCGGAATATGTACATCATGAAAAACAAATTTCTGAATAATAATTGCCGCAGCATACGCAAGAGCAAGGGATATCACCAAAGCAATTACATAAGTAACAGCCTCAGCCTTTAAATATTTTTTATTTAACTTTGTATTCTTACCTAACGAATTTAACGGCAGTGAATTTCCCGCTTCAAGATATTTCAGAAGTCTGCTTTCGTAAAGGCTGTTTAACTCTTTTTCCTCATTTTTTCTTAGATTTTTAATAACAGTTTTCTGTTTGCTTATATAACTGACAGGTCTTAACAAGGTTATTGATTCCAAATCATCAATCATATCCTCATCATCAGGCGTATAATCATCTGATTCAAAGTCATCTGTTATGTATTCATCAGCATCGCACTGCTTTTCAAGTTTTGCAACCGCATCATTTCTTTTTGCAATATAATCAATATCTGCCATATATTTCTGACAGACTGCAAAAATATTATCAACGGCAGAATCGATACTGCTTTTAGCATAACAGTGGTTATAATAGTACAAATTAAAATCTTCAATATCAAAATAATTGAAAATATCATATATGCTGAATCTGTATTCCGAAGCAGGAAATTTCAGAGAAAAATCTATATAATCCGAATACTCGGTTTCGGGAAACAGAATAGGATAATAATAAACACGCAAATCAAATGAAGCGAAATGCACCATCACAGTAAGGCGGTAAGTATAATCTCTGTTTTCTTCGATAAATTCAAATCCGTTTGCATCAATCAGACTGTTTGCATTTTGCTCTGCCCTTTGCCTGAAATTTTTAATCATTTCTTCATCGTGATCGCTTAATTTATATTTATTATCCTTTGCCATTTCCAAAACCTCTTTTCATAAAGTATTGCATTTTCGGGAGGGCACAGAGACCCTCCCCTACAATTTTTTCAAGCATTGTTAATATTTGTAAGGGTCGGCGGTCTCACCTGTCGGCTCGGTCGGTGCTTCTGCTTTGCAGAGGTGTCCACCGGACACCCGCACCCCCGACGACCCGTTTTTACGGCGGGGTGAGGGTAACTCCCCTGTTAGGGAAAGATGCCACGTAGTGGCAGAGGGGTCTGCCGAATTGCAAATTCCCCGCCCTACGGAACGTTATTACAAATTTATAGGTGTACTGTAACCCGTTTTAATCACCGAGCGGGATATAATCTATTGATTCGACCTCAATAATTTCTTTACCATATTTTTCGGCGATTTCATAAAGTTTCTGCTGTGTTTCGCCGTTCGGGTCAAGTTCTCCGTAATTATAATAATTACCACCGCCATCGGCAATTATGTACGCATTTTCAACAGGTTTTTTATCATAATATTGTACCTTATAAATACTAAGATTTTCATATTCGGCATTAACGATTTTAAACGATGATGAATCACTGAATTTCACATAATCATCATAATAGCCGATACCGCCAAAAGAAACAACAAAATCAAAAAGCGCAAACAAAATAAGAATCACGGCTATAACAACACGAATTGTTTTATTATTTGCACCATAACGCCTTTTCATTTCATCATCGTACTCGCTTTGCGTTTGTCTTTTCATATTGTCAGGCATAGCCAACGATACAACACTTCCACCTTTAAAATACCATATGCCTACTGTAATAAATACGGAAGGGAAAAAAGCAAGCGACAAAGCATTATAAAATATAGGATTTACCTTTATTGAATCGAAAACACCTTCATTATAAAACTCAGCATTTCGAAAAGCAACAGAATAAACAAAAAATGCCAATACAAACATAATCGTAAAAACGACAATGAATGTAACCAACATCATTAAAACAGTATCGCTAAAGTAAACATCATAAAAATCTTTTTTCGGGTTTTCTTAAATTTTTTCATAATTTTATTTCGTTTCTTAAATTTTTAGATAGTACGAGTAATTAAAAATTGCCCATACAAAACAATATTTTATTACGGTGCGTCGAGGACGCCGCACCCTACGAAATTCCCAACACGTTATTACCGTTTCATCGTAATATTATTGATGCTCACGCATCATTAAAATGGCGTTTTCGGTAGGGTTGGTGTAATAATTTTTGCGCACGCCCGTATCGACAAAGCCGAGAGATTTATAAAGGCTGATTGCGGGGTGATTGCTCTCACGCACATCAAGATAAACCGTGCCCTGCTGTTCGGCAAGAACGGTTTTAAGTATTTCGGCGGCAATACCCTGCCGTCTGTATTCGGGCAAAACGGCAACACGCACAATATCCATTTCATCAAGAACGGTATAAATATTGGCGTAGCCTGCCGCCGTGCCGTCAATCAATGCAATATAGATTTCGGCGCAGTGATTTTCAAATTCTGCATTTACAGCCGTTTCATTCCACGGGTTGGAAAAACAGCGTTTTTCAATTTCTGCCACGGCAGATACATAATCGGGTGTCAGTTTTTGTATTTTCATAATTTTTATCAAAAATGTTTGTATTTATATTTTTACGGAAGGGCGCAGAGACCCTCCCCTACGATAACATTATAAAATCAACAGATTTTTTCGTGTAGGGGTCGATGACCACATCGACCCGAATAATCCCTCCACCGCAAGCGGTCCCCCTCCCTTTAACAAGAGAGGCAAATCAAGATGCGATTTTTAGTGTGCGTCAAACCACGTCTTGGCAATCTTACCGTCCGCCAGAAGTTTTACTTTCATTTTGCAGGCGTTTTCCATTTCTTCGGTTACTATCTGCAACGCTTTTTCTGCTTCGTTTTCAGGTGATTCCACAATCAATTCATCGTGAACCTGAAGAATAAGACGGGATTTCATATTTTCATCTTCAAGGCGTTTATCCACCTTAACCATTGCGATTTTGATAATATCAGCCGCCGTGCCCTGAATAGGCATATTTCTTGCAACACGCTCGCCGAATGCACGCAGCATATGATTGCTTGACGCAAGTTCGGGCAGGTATCTTCTGCGCTTAAAAAGCGTTTCGGAATAGCCCTTATCCTTAGCCGTTTCTATCATTCTGTTCATATAATCGGCAACGCCGCTGAAGTTTTTAAGATAACCGTCAATATACGCTTTTGCCTCTTTGTTCGTTACGCCGATATCCTTTGCAAGGCTGAATGCGCCGATGCCGTAAACAATGCCGAAATTGACTGCCTTTGCCCTTGAGCGCAGATTAGGGGTAACCATTTCAGGCGGCACGCCGAACACCTGTGAGGCAGTTGTTTTGTGAATATCCTCACCGCTGTTGAACGCATTTATCATATGCTCGTCATTTGCAAGGTCGGAAAGCACACGAAGTTCAATCTGACTGTAATCGGCGTCAATCAGCATACATCCTTCTTCTGCACGGAAAAATCTTCGCAGTTCTCTGCCGAGTTCCGTTCTGATAGGAATATTCTGCAAATTCGGCTCAAGCGAAGATATTCTGCCCGTGCGTGTTTCCACCTGATTGAAACTGGTGTGAATTCTGCCGTCAGGCTCTATCACTTTTAAAAGACCGTCACAGTAAGTTGATTTGAGTTTTGAAAGCGAACGGTATTCAAGAATAAGCGACACAATCGGGTAATCGGGCGCTAATTCCTCGAGCACTTCGGCTTTTGTGGAATAACCGCTTTTTGTTTTCTTTTTGCACGGAATTTCCATTTCATCAAACAGAACAACACCCATCTGCTTAGGCGAATTTATGTTGAATTCCCTGCCTGCAAGGCGGTAAATTTCGTCAGTAAGTTCCTTGATTCTGACAGAGAGTTTTTTACCGAACTGCTCTATGCCGTCACTGTCCACATCAACGCCTGCCACTTCCATTTTAGCAAGCACACGCGCAAGCGGAAGTTCAATATCATTCAGTAAATCAAGTTGATCTGCCTCTTCAAGAAGCGCATTTGTTTTATTAAAAAGCGGCTCCAGAACGGCACATTCGGTCACCGTATGCTCTGCCGTGCCGAGTGCATTCTGATACTCGGGAACGGGCACGCCGTACTCAAGGCAAAGATGATCAATATCATAATTTGTATCAGACGGGCGCAAAAGATAAGCAGAAAGCATCAAATCGCCGCACACATTTTTGCAGTTCACACCGAGTTTTGCCGCAAGGCGGTGCAGATGCTTTGAATTATAAGTATACTTTTCGCAGTCATCGGCAAAAAAATCAATTACAAACTGCTTAAAATCAGCATTATCAGCAGCGATTTCAAACACGGTATCACCCTGTGAAAAATAGAGCGCCGCAACACTGTTTTCAACAATTTCGGGGTAAACAAAAACCTTTTCGGCACGCACATCGGCAAAACTGTCAATCTGATTTTTAACAATTTCCCTTTTCTTTTTCGGTGCATCGTCAGCCACGGCAATATCGCTTTTATCAAGGTGAAATTTGTCTATCATTGAGAAGAGTTCAAGCCTTACAAATTCAGCAGTAATGCCTGCCGTATCCCTGTTTGATACAACGTAATTTTCAATATTTGTATCAATCGGCGCATCGGTTTTGATTGTGCCGAGTTCAAGCGAAAGATACGCCTTTTCCCTGTCGTTTGCAAGTTTGGTGCGAACGCCGGGTTTTATATCAATCGTGTCAAGATTTTCGTAAATATAATCAAGCGTGCCGAAACGCTGAATTAAATCAAGCGCAGTTTTTGCGCCAACGCCTGCAACACCGGGAATATTGTCGCTTGAATCGCCCTGCAGAGCCTTAACCTGAATAAGCGCACCCGGGGTTATGCCGTATTCCTCAAGAATGGCGTTTTCGTCATAAATATCTGTAACAGCCTGACCCATTTTTGTGCGTGCAAGCAGAACTTTAACACCGCCGTGGGCAAGTTGGAGTGAATCACGGTCACCCGTTGCAATAAAGCATTCATCACCGTTTTTCCTGCACTGCTCGGCAAGTGTGCCGAGAATATCGTCAGCCTCCCAGCCCTCACACTCAATGGTTTTGTAGCCGAGAAGATGAAGAATATTTTTAAGAACAGGCATCTGCTGGCGCAGTTCATCGGGCATAGCGTGCCTGCCTGCCTTATATGCATCATACATTTTATGGCGGAATGTGGGCGCATGAACATCAAACGCAACCGTTACGGCATCAGGCGTACACATCTCCTGCAATTTTAAAAGGATATTAAGAAAGCCGTAAATGGCATTTGTATAATATCCGTTTTTTGTAGACAGCAGTTTGATACCGTAAAAAGCACGGTTTACAATACTGTTGCCGTCAAGCACTAATAATTTCATAAAAAGACCTCGTTGAATTAGGTTGAGAGTTATTTTACGGGAGGGCGCAGAGACCCTCCCCTACAAATTTTCCATAACGTTATTAAAATTTTGTAGGGGTCGATGCCCACATCGACCCGTTTTTTTATAACAACGTTATTGACATTTCGTAGGGGCAATTCACGAATTGCCCGTTATCTTATCACACCGCATGTGAACCGATTATAAAAAGCACGGCGACCACTGCGACTGCAAAAATGATAAGCGAAATTACAAGTTTATCGCTTTTTTCTTTCGGCTTTTCATCATTATACAGAATGGAATCATCATCGTCAGGTCGGCGTTTTTCATCGCTTTGCTGAAACGAAAAATACGTACCGTGCATTCTTGTATTGGCGCAGACGTTTGTTTTATTGTAACACACCCTGTGATGCGGCGTTCCGCACTCGGGGCAGGCAATAATATCGTCGCCCTCTTTAAAATTTTTACCGCACACAGGGCATTTATCATTTTCATATAAAAACATTATAACACACCTGTTAAAACAAAGGGCGGATATTGTACAATATCAGCCCTTAAAATTTAATTAGTTATTTGTAAAATAATTTTCTGCAATAGAATCTAATGTTGCATCAGTAGAATCAGGAAAAACCGTAACAACAACATATAAATACTTTTTGCCCTCTTTTGCAATATACATTCTTTGATTTGCAGCAGTCCTGAGGGTTTCACTGTTCATATCAATACAACTGTAAGTTGTACTGCCTATTGTCTTTTTAAACGGTTCGCTTACTTCATATCCATTCTCTTTATAACTTTCAATGAGGGTATCCATAACATCATCTATACTCAGAATACCGTCAACCACGTTACCGTCACCAGACGATACAATAATATTTGAACCGCTTACAAAATCCAATGCAATAAATTCATAAATACTACCGTCTGTATCCTCATATTCACCATTGGCATCAGGTGTAATTTCAAGGAATTCCTCCATATCATCGCCTGCAAGAACTTCCCAATCTTCAGGACAATTGATTCTTAAGCCAAGACTTGCATTTGTATATCCTGTTTCATCAACCGTGCCTTTCTCAATCGTTGCTTTACCGCCTGCGCTCTGACTTGTGCCTGCTGACGGGTCTGAACTTACATCACTGTCGTCACCTGACAGTGCGCCGAACACAATCAAAGCAACAACAAGCAGAACAATAATGCCGATAATTATAAGTGCAATCTTACCGCCCTTGCCCTTTTTACGCTGAGCAACATTCTGAACAGGTGCGCCGCCGTTGAACATTTCCGTATTCGGATTAACGTTTACATTTGCGCCCGGTGTGAAATACGTTCCGCTGTTTACAGGCGGCTGATTCTGATTAACAGGCGCAGCGCCGAACGGCATTGCTTCCGGCTGAGAGTTGCCGAAAGATGATGTTCCGAGAGGCTCGGTTTCCGCTGTTTCGGCAGCCTGCGGCTGATTTGCAATCGGTTCGCTTTTCTGCTCTGCACCGCACACGGGACAGAACTTTGCATTCTCATCTATTTCATTTTTACAAAAGTCACAGATTTTCATAAAACTTTCTCCTGTATTAAAATTTTCTCCTATGCAATATAATAAAATAATTTTAACATATTGTTCACAGAATTGCAATATCAGCAATAATAAAAAAGGCTTCCCCTTGAGGGGAAGCTGTCACCGCAGGTGACTGATGAGGTGGAAAAATAATTACATAATAACACCTCATCCACCGCAAGCGGTCCCCCTTCCCCTTGTTAGGGGAAGGCTTAAATTTAATTATTAACGCCGTTGAAGCCTTTTTCTTCCTGGAACTTGGCAATTCTGTCAATAACACCGAGAATAACGTCAAAACCGTCGCCGACTGTTTCCATTTCAAAACGCTCAGGCATATCACGCCATGTGTGATAATAATATGTAAGTTCGGGATTCTGTGCGGCAAAAGTTACCGATTTGATTCCTGCTCTTGTCATAGGTGTACTGTCACAGCCGCCTACAGGGTTGTGAATGCAGTAATTTGTTTTACTCGGCACACCTGCATCCTTGAAACTTTCCTTAAACATAGCCTCAAGGTCTTTATCAAAGCGAACACCCTGCCAGTCGTCCTTAATAACAACTTCAAAATATTCTTTATCGGCAACAGAGTCGATATTGATATTCCATGCATTCTTGGTGAGTTCATCATCTTTATGCTCTTTTGCAAAAGCCATTGAACCGCGGAGACCTGCCTCTTCAGAGCCTACATTGCAGTCAACAATGCGGCAGTTTTTAGGCATTTTATCAGGATTTTCCTTGAAATATTTAATTACTGCATAACTGAGTGCACAACCTGTTGCATTATCCATAGCACCTCTTGAAGCGTTGCGCGGATTAGGATCGCCCCACATTACAACAAAGAGAGAACCGATTGCCGTAATAATCGGCAGGAAAAACATTGCAAACTGAAAATTACGGAAAGATTCCGAATAAAGAACATTCATAGCCCAGCCTGCACCGAGATACTGTGCGCCGTAAATAACTGACATTGCAACAGAAACACCAATCATAAAGAATACACAGATTGCGCCGAAACCGACCTTGCCGTATGTTGCAAGCATACCGATAATCGGTTTATCCTTATACTTGTAGATATGCTCTGAATGACGCCAACACCAACTTGTGTCGGTATGACCCGAAAGAATAATTGTGTAATCAGCTTTTCCGTCTTCAGGTTCAAGCACGCCGTATGTATTCTGTGAAATTTCCTGCGGGAAAAACATATCGAACCACGTTTTGTAGAAAAAGCAGCTGAACACAAGCCATATAACCATAATAATGCCGAAGCCTGCCATACCGAACCATACTGCCTGAAGTTGAAGAGCAAAATAAGCAAGTACGCTCAAAATAAATCCGCACCAGCCTGCATATGAAAGTCCGCCGATACCTGATCTCGGAGATACTGCAAATTCCTCCTGCTTGGGCTCAATTCCGATTTCACGCAGTTTTTCGCCCATATAATCGGCATATTTCTTCTCACCGTCTGAACCCGGAAGTCTTGAGCCGATTTTCTTGGCAGCGTGATTAACAATGTCCCACGCTTCCTGCGCATACTTTCTGTTTTCTTCTTTCAAAACAAATCCCCCTTTAAGGTTTGATGATTATACGGCGTTAACTTATAAGGCCCCCTTGTGAAAGGGGGCTGGCGCATTTATGCGACTGGGGGATTCCCGTATTAAAATCCCTCCACCGCAAGCGGTCCCCCTCCCTTTAGCAAGGGAGGCTATCATTTTGCCGTAAAATCTGCATATTTACAATAACATTTATAACATAATATCCAAATTAATTCAAGTAATTTTGTTAAATTCATACAATCATTTTCTTATGACAAATGATGAATAAAGAGTCCCGAAAGGAGTTTCGGTTCAAACCATGTTGACTTCGGCGGCATAATTTCATCTGCATCGGCAATCGAAATCAAATCGTCAACCGTTGTCGGAAACATTGCAAAGGCAAGGCACATATCACTGTTTGCCCTTTTTTCAAGTTCTGCCATACCGCGGATACCGCCGATAAAATCAATTCTGTCATCATTTTTAGGGTCAAGAATTCCGAGAATCGGAGCAAGCAGATTTTCCTGAAGAATAGACACATCAAGCCTTGCAACAGGGTCTTCCTTTATAATGAAAGGCTTAGCCTTTAAACCATACCATCTTCCGTCAAGATACATTCCGAAGGTATGCTTTTTAACCGGCTTGAAGGTACGCGGTTTTTCAACAATTTCAAACTTTTCACTTACTTTTGTGAGGAATTCTTCCTTGGCAAGTCCGTTTAAATCCTTAACAACACGGTTATAATCCATAATTTCAAGTTCATTATCAGGGAATGCAATTGCAAGGAAGTAATTAAACTCCTCATCGCCTGTGTAATCGGGGTTTTCAGCCCTTCTCATTTCGCCGACCTTAACGGCAGACGCACAGCGGTGATGACCGTCTGCAATATAAAATGCATTAACGCCGTCAAAAAGTTCTGCAAGTTTTTCGGTAATTTCGCTGTCACTTACAACCCACACGGTCTGCTCAACATCATCGTGTTCAAAATGATAAACAGGTGCATTTTCGCTCATATACTCACTTACAATATGATTAATGTCATTATTATGCCTGTATGTAAGGAAAATCGGACCTGTGTTTGCATCTGTAATATTTACGTGATTGATTCTGTCCTGCTCTTTTTTTGCAAGTGTTTTTTCATGCTTTTTGATGATGTTGTTTTTGTAATCATCAATTGATGCACAGCCTGCAATGCCAACCTGGCTTCTGCCGTTCATCACCTGCTTATATATGTAAAAGCACGGAGCGTCATCCTGAATTAACTCGCCGTTTTCCTCAAGTTTTTTAAGATTTTCGCTTGCCTTTTCATAAACAAGCGGCGAATACAAATCCGTACCGCGCGGCAGGTCAATCTCTGCTTTGTCGACGTGAAGGAATGACAAAGGATTGTCTTTTGCAATTTCATACGCCTCATCACTGTTCATAACATCATAAGGAAGTTCGGGAATCAGCGCCTGATTTTTCTTTGACGGGCGGAATGCCCTGAATGCTTTAAATACTGCCATTATTTTCCACCTTTATTCTTTTCATAGATTATTCTCAAGCCGTCTATCAGCAGATTTTCATCCACAACGGCATCAATACGAAGTGCTTTTGCAACTGCACTGCCGAGACCGCCCGTAATAACAACGGTCGGTTTTTCACCGAGTTCTTCTTCAAAACGCGCCACCATACCCTCAAGCATAGCCGCAGTACCTATAACGGCGCCGCATTTCATAGCGTCAACCGTGTTTCTGCCTATGATTTTTGACGGTGCCGAAATGTCAACCTGCGGCAACTGAGCCGCCGAGGCTGACAGCGCATTGATAGCCGTTTTCACACCGCACATAATTGCACCGCCGAGATGCGCACCGTTTTTATCTATAACAGAAGCAGTTGTTGCCGTGCCGAAATCAAAAACGACGGCAGGCAGCGGATATTTATTGATAACCGCAACATCACACACGACAATGTCTGCACCTGTTTCGGCAGGATTATCGAGTTTAATATTAAGTCCCGTTTTAACACCGGGGCCAACCACCAGAGCCTCAACATTACATACAAGTTTTATTGCCTTTTTAATCGTTCTTACAAGAGCAGGCACAACGCTTGAAATGATTGCACCGTCAATACTGCTTACACCGTTAACTTCATTAAATGTTTTCAGTTTCATTGCAAATTCAATTTCGGTTTCATAAACATTTGTTGAAAGTCTGCCCGAGCAGACAGATTTTTCACCGTCAAAAACGCCGAGCACAATATTTGTATTTCCCGCATCAACTGCAAGCAGCATTATATTTCACCCCATAAAACGATTTTAGGATATTATAATATAAATAAAGGTAAGTGGCAAGTATTAATTTAAATAAAAAACGGTGCACCGCAACGATGCACCACAGTGAAATAATGATAAACGCCAAAGCGGCGGGGTGAAGACACCCCGCCCTACGAAACGATGTTACATCATCACTTACCTGAATAATATATAACAGTATGTATACCCACTCGCATTCAGGCTGGCATACTCACTGCCTGTGGCGGCAGCGGTTGACTGCTTGACCGTAAGCGTTGTTCCGCTCAGATTTGCGCCGAGCGTATTTGCCCTTTTTGATACAAATGCCGAAAAATGCGTGTGCATTTTACTTGCAAAATTCGCCGTGCTCGGTGCAGTTACATTCGCAAAAATGATACCGAATGACGGCTCAAACGGACAGCCGGTTTCAATCGTTCTGCTTGCACTGCTGTCACCGAAATAAACATTCATATAATAAGGGCTGTTCCATTTTGCCCTCTCCTCGGCGGAAATATGTATATCTGTATCATTGCAATGATTTTTCATTGCAGTATCAACCGTTGAATTATCATAATTAAAATCTGCCATTTTCGGAATATCCGAACCCGACCATATATTAAGCCCGAGAAATTCACTTTTGTTTGAAGAACTCATTGTTCACACTCCTTTATTCTAAGCCGTCAAGCATATGAAACGGCATATTCACTTCATCAAGTTCAAACCACCGCATTTCAAGATTATCAAAACTTTCATAACTTAAACCCCCGCCTGCAAGATAAATCATACTGAAAACCGGTGCGTATTTTTTTAAAAATTTGCCTGCGCGAATCAGATTTTCAGGCGAAACAGGATTTACAAAACCACGTATTGCAATCAGATTATCGGCAAACACAATTTCTGCATCAGGCGCAATCTGCCTGAACTGCGTTTCAAACTCATCATAACTTAGAAAAGCACCGTCTTTCATAAATCTTTCCGTAACCCTCATACGGCTTTCTTCAATATCTTCTTCGTGCCTTTCATCAATCAGGCTTAAAAACATACGAAGCCCCGTATCCTCTGCCGTCTGAATATAAATATTTTTAAAAACACTGTCAAAAGCACTGTTTACAAGGTCAAAACCTGCTGCATATGCACTCGCTTCACCTGCGCCCGTACTGCCCGCCGATACATCTATACCGAGATGTGAAAAAAGTTGTGATATTCTTTCAAAAACAGTATTATTCATAAACATTTACCTGCAATCCATAAAGTTTTAAATACTCATTTGTGCCGCAGGCAACCGTATCACCTGCTGACGGAGTAAGCGAAATATTAATATCTTCGGTATACGGCAAATCTGCAAGCGTTTTTGCAAGGTCATATGAGCGGACTGCCCTGCCGATTTTTCCGGCGCCGCAGAAATCATTTATTCTGCTCTCTGCCAATTGGCTGATTTCATCAAAATCAGCGCCCGAGTAAGCCTTTATATTGACCTCGACAGTATAATTCTTTGCTTTTGCCGAAATAAAATCAATTCTGCAATTGAACAATTTGCTGAAACTGAGCCGTTCAAGAATCTGCTTTTTCGTGCTATCTTTAATCTCACCGCTTGCCGTTTTCAGAACAATGCTGAAAACATTGCTGCTAAGCGAAATATGCGCATCAAGAACATCATCACAGCCGATAATCATTTTCTTTACAGACGCCTCATTAAGTGCATTATTTTCCCACTTATAAATTTCAAGCACCCTGCCGCGCAGACTTTCATCCGTTTCATCATCAGTACCGCCCTGGAACTCAGATGGGTTCATAACACCGCTTATGTATTTCGGCGGATTTACAATTGTATCTATCTGATTTGGCAGTACATTAAAACGCTCACCCGTTTCAATTGCCTTTGCTTTTACATTTACAGAAGTTTCACCGGTTGAAATAACTGCATCTTTCTGCGTTTCAAACTGTATAAAAGGCATATCTGCCGCCGAGCAAACCGTTCCTTTCGGTATAACCGCATCAACCTCGGCAGGCATATCTGTAAAAAAGGTCAGTATACCGCTTGCCTGCGTTGCCTTTTTTCTGCCAAGCCCCCGCAGTTCTGCGTGATAATCAAGATATACGCCCGTTGCAGTTTGCGGAAACGCCTGCCTGAAAATATAATCGGCATAACTGTAAACCGAAAAAAGTTCCGTTGCCACTGCCTTAATCCTATTGTCCGTATCGCTGTAAGGCACCGTGTCCTTTTTCGCCTCGTCAAAATAGGCTTTTCGCATTTTGTTTGTAATTTCATCAAGTGTCAGACTCAAAATCAATATACACCTGCCCCCCTGTTTCATTTATATATAAATCAACCCGAAAACCGTTTTTATCAAGCAATATATTTTTCACGAAAAGTCCGTCAATATATTTCGCCGCATTATTTACACAAGAACGCAGAAAATCTGCACCTTTCTCTCCGCTTTTAAGCAGAGTTCCGTAATCAAAATTAGGATAAAACTTTCCAAAGGCTGTTGTAAGCGCCGTTTTAAAATCACCCAGAACGGCGCTGAATTCTTTTGTTATCATTAAAAAATCTCCTCACCATAGGCATTAATAACAACGCCGTTTTTTGCAACCGTTAAACTGTTGTTTATAACAACCTCACCATTATTTTTAAGGCAGATACTTGCACCGCCGAGCGATTTTATCATAATCTCGCCGTTTTCAAGTTTATCATCAGTGTTCATTTTAATGCCTGCGCCCTTGCTGCCGTTTTCACCGTTAATAAGCAGAATTTCCTGCCCGAACGGCACGGCATAACTGTAGCCGTAGGGCGCATAAGTACTTATATTTTTAGCACACATATTTGATGTTGCCTCGGTTTTTCCGCCGTTTGCAGATGTTACCACCGCCGTTTCGGCAAGTGAAAAACCTGATTTTTTAAATCGTCTGCTAAGCCACATAGTTTATCATCTTCCCTTCAGGTTTTCTTTTCATCACCAGCGTTGTTGTTTCGCCCTTTTCATTTTTTGCATAAATTATTTCACTCACAAAAAACTCGCCCTTATCGGTTTTCACCCTGTCAAAAAGATGAAAACCGCACACGCCCGAAAGTCTGATTTTAAGGCTGTAATATTCATCAAGCGAAGCGGTAATTTTTCTTTCAGCCGCCTTTTCCCTTTGCCAAACAGGAAGACCCGAAAGATTTATTTTTCCGGAACGCTGAATTTTATTCTGCTCGGCAAAACTGCCCGTACAGTGATATTTATACCCCTCTGATGCATTTATTTTATAATCAACACGGCTGATGACACTGCTGCGGCTGATGATATATTCCTGCGACAGCAAATGATAACCGTCAAGATACCTGACCTTTTTGCCCTCACCGTAAACACGCATGCTGCCGTTTTCATCAACGTAAACGGGGAAACCCGTCATCATAAAAATGAAATCATTTACCGCGCCGAAACAACTTGCGCCTTTTGAAACAATATAACTGTTTTCGGTAAAAATATCAGGCAGAGCGCATTTAAAGCCGAACTGCCTGATGTTGCTGATAAACAACTGTTTCGCAGTCGGATTTTTATATTCAAACGGTTCAGCCTCATTGTCAACAAGGATTGACGCCAGACTGCGTGCATAAATAAAATATTCAAAACCGCTCTGCACCCTGCTCTCCTTCTGCAAATCGCAAAAGCCGTTAAAAACAAGACTGCCGTCATTTTCCGCCTTAACACAAACGATTTCACCGAGTTCGCAGTCGGTGTCAAAATAAAGGCGCAGTCCCTTGCACGATGCACCTGCCTCGTCAATCAATTCATAGGAAACGGCATTTTCAACCATATAATCCCTGCCGAGTGTATCGGTTAAAACAAACGTCATTTGATCACCACCCTGTCGCCCGAATTTACCGAGAACGGTGTGGCAAAATCATTAAGCGCCATTAACCGCTCAACAGGCACATTGCATCTGCCTGCAATCTGAAACAGGTTTTCGCCGTCATCTGCAAGTGTGTAACTGAAATCAAAGGAAGACTTTTTACTGCTCGTGCATTCAATAAAAACAAAACCGTAGTCATATCGGTTTTTGTCTGCATTAAAACTGAATGTCAGTTCCTTAAAATACACCTTATAAGCACTTCCCTGCGGCAGATAAAGCCAGCCTGCACCGCCTTTTTCATGCAGCATTTCAAGCATGGCTAGTTTTTCAGAAGCATTATCACCGTAAAAACAGCCTTTGCCCGTAATTTCGGCAGGGCACAGCGCACCGCTGTTTACCCTGCTTTTACCGTTAAGGAGTGCCTTTTCGCTGATGATGCGCTTGTGACGGATTTCAATAAAATTCGGGTTTACATCAAACGAAAAGCCCTTAAACCTCATCTTACCCTTCATCGTCAGCACCTGCCTTTTCATAGCCGTCGTACCGCTTGCAGTCAAGCATCAGATACTCGGAAATATCATTAATCGTTTCATAATTTTCAAAATGATTCAATCTGCTCACCCCTTAATATTTCATCATCAAGTGTAAAAACGGCTCGTGCAACCGTACATTCTGTGTCTGCATCAGGCTCTGTTTCTGTAATTTTAATGCCGAGTATGCAGAATTCACTGCAAATAACACGGCATATTTTTTCAAGAAGTGCAGTGCCGTTTTCACTTTTATTTTTGTACGGCACAAAAACAGATACCTGAATTTTAACCTGACCCGACTGAATGTCTGCGCCGAGCCCCTCCTGCTCTGACTGAATATCATAAACAGAAAAGGCGGCAACGGCAGATTTCAGCAGTGTCGGCTTTGCCATTCTGGGATATGCAGTAATAAAAACAACGTTTTCATCTGCAATGCCGCCTCTTGCCGTGTCTGCAAAAAGTGCGGCATACTTTGATAAATCAATCATACGAGCCCTCCTGCAGTTTCTTTAAAATGCCGTAATAATAAATTGTTTCACCGCCTACGGTTACTGCCTCTTTCTTTTTAAAGACGTAACTTTCTGCGCCCGATTTTATAACGGCGTCATCACTCACTGCCGTTATATCATGGTCAAACGGTCCTATATAGGTGTAATAATCTCTGCTGACAAAACCGATTTCCGTAAATCTGTCCTCAAACTCTGTTTTGGTGTTTTTGTGGTGGTGCTGAATAACGGCATAAAACGGCATTGACTGCCAGTCACCGTCGGTAATAACAGCCTCTCTGCCCGTTTTCTTTATGCCGTTTTTAATTTTATAGCGTCTGTTCATTTATACACCTAAAAAGGCAAAGCCCGCATCGTTTATAAACTGACTGCAGTCATCAAGTGCAATTCTGTAAATCTCTTTTGCACCGTCAAGTGCAGTTCCTGCCTTTTCCGTATAAGAAACATCGCCTGCCTTAAAACTTGTAACGCCGCTTTCGGCACTGTCAATGCAGCAGATTTTAAGATACGCTCTTGATGCCATCAATTGCATAATTCTGTCATCGGTAACATCTGCCGAATCATTCAGCATATCAAGCACGCTTGTAACAGAAGCATCAAGAATGAATTTATATTTTTCCATGTCTTCGGCTGAGAAATTACCCATAGCCATAAGATATTCTTTTATTTTTTCATAATCCATACTGACGTGCTTTGCCCCCCTTTCAGTTTAATTAAACCGTTTTAACCGTTACGGCCTTGATTGCATCGCTGAAAATAACAGAAAAGCCTGCAGTTGCCGTAATGGTTGCTCTTTCAAGTTGTCTGTCAATCAACTTGTCATATTCCGTAGCGATATCACCAAGTTGAACCTTTTCAACAGCCGCAGAATTATCAAGTGCAAGCACTGTGCCTGCATCAATAAGTGAACACGGAGTAACATTTGCGCCAAACGGTGTAATCATACTGCCTGTGCCGTGAAAATTAAGACCTGCGTTTGAATCCTTAAACTCGCTCATATCAAGCATTTTTGCAACCTCGCTTGTATTGGCAATAATATTGGTAAGTCTGTAAGGAGTGAAGGAAGCCCACAAATCAACATAATCCTTGTATGTAAGTTCGGTGTTTTCACTCTGAAGTGTCTGAATATCCGCCGAATTAATGCAGGAAATAAGATCATTCATCTGTGACTTTGCAATATGAGCGCCGATCTGCTTCAATGTAACGGTAAACAAATCAAGTTTCTGATACTTGATTGCCTCATAAGATGCAGTAAGCATTCTGCCGCGCTTGTAAAGGCGGGTAAGTTTTTCCTTTGTCTTAATTCTTGTTTCGGGAATAAATGCACCCTCGCCTACAACTGCAAGTTCCTTGTCGCCGTCATCGGGAACACTTTCAACAGAGCGGTAATCAAGCGAATCAATCGTTGTGGTCGTTGCCACAAGTTTTGATATCTCGTCTGCATATTCAACGCCCTGTGCTACTGCTCTTGATACGTATTCAGGAAAAAGAGCGGCTGAATCAGTAGTTTGGAAAAACTTTGATACAGTATCGGAATTTGCACCCGAAACCTTAATGTCAAATCTTTTCAACTGACGCTGGTACGCATCAAGTCCGTCAAGTTCTGTGCCTGCATAATTTGCAGACGGATCAATCTCTTCAAGTGATGCCGTAAAGCCTTTTGAACCTGTATAAAGTCCCTTATCAAGTTTAATATTATCAAATGCCATAATTTAATATCCTCCTTTTAAATCCGATTAAAGAATAAATCCTACAATATTTTTTTCAGTGTCAATTTTAAGCACCTTAAAAATAATGTTTCCGCCGTTCTCATACTTAACACCGCCGTTGCCGTTTGATGTAAATGCACTGTAATTAATATCGGGCATTGTACCTGTGTAAGGCAGTTCAACATAGCCTGACATCTGAACGGTGATATAGCCCTCGTGCGAATCATCAACACACAAACCAACAAACTTTGCACTGTTGTTTGCTTTTTCGGCAACGCCGTCATTTTTTATTGCAACAAGGTCGCCCTTTTGCACCTTTGTATTTTTGAAAGTTAAAAACTTTTCGCCGAATCCCTTATATGAAACCATAAAAATATCCTCCTAAATCATAAATTCATTATTGTTTGATTTTTTAGCACCGTCTGCCCTTGCAAGCTGCGGCGACGGTTTGTTTTTTGATGCAATATTTTTTTCAAATGCAGTTTTAAACTCAAGAAGTTCCTTTGCAGTCATAATGCTTGCCACACCCTCAAATATTTTCATATTCATCTCGGGCACAGCCCTTTCGCATAAACCGACAAGGCTTTTAACAAGATTCTGCTTGTACTGCGTGCCGAGCCTTGCATTTTCCTCTGTTTCATCTATAAAAGATGAAATTGCCGCCGCCTGCTGCTTTGAAAGCACAATACTGTCACCGTCAAAATCAAGTTGTTTTCTGATATTTTCCATATCCACTTCTCCTTTTTCAATGCCAAACGCCTTAACAACCCCCGCCTCTTTCTGGGCAGGAACTGCCACAAAACTGAATTCATAAGCGTCTGTAATATCATCAAGCGTTGTATAACAGAGTTTGCCGTCATAACTTTTGCCGTTAATGTGACCGCAGTTGCCTTTTCTCCTGTCTTTGCCGCAGACGGAACATACGCCTCTGCCTGCCGAACAGGAAACGGAAACCTCTTTTTTAATACCTGCATCAATTTCGCTGATAATATTTTCATTTTCACTTGTTTTAAGCATATAAGCCTTTGCACGAAGCGTGTAAAAATCACTGCCGTGCTTTGTTTTTCTGCCGTCAATTTTAATTACCTCGGTATCAAAAATACGTGCCATCTGATTTTCGGCAGACATTTTGTGGTCACGTATTCCCGTTTTGCCGATAAATTCTTCGGCAAGCGTATTAAGCGCCGAAACCGAAAAGCACTCGAAATCCCTGTCAATATCGTTGTTGCATAAATCGACTTTAAAAACATAGAGTTCATCTGCTGTCAGTTCACGGCAGGAAAATCGGTTGATTTTTGCCATATCATCGCCTGTCGGCTCAAATGCTTTAATAATTACTCCGTTTTTCAAACCTCAGCCTCCGTTTCAATTTTTCTTGCCTGTGCGTCATAAAGTCTTGCCTTTGAATGCTCTGTTTCATCCTGAAGCGTTATTGTGTTCCACTCAATTTTAAGCGGTTCGGAATAACCGTAAGTGCTCAGATATTTTCTGCCGATTTTTGTTAAAACAGGCGTTAAAATCATTCTGTAATACTCCAGTTCAGACGTTAAAATATCTGCCTGCTGCGCGCTCATACGCTCTGTTGTAGACCAGGAAAGCCCAAGCATATACGGCGGAAGTCCCGTTTTAGCCACAATCTGCTCAAGCAATTGACGAACAGGCACTTCACTGTCAAGCACAACATTATCCGCGCCGATTACTTTAATTGAGACATCGCCCACGGCAACAAAATCCTTAACCGTATCCTTACTGCCCATTGCCTCGCTCCACGCACCTGCAATCTGCTTTGCACGCTCTTTGGCAGTTGCGCCGTCAATTCCCTCTTTTTCGGGTTTATAGGTAACGGCATAACGCAGGTTGCCTGCGTGCTCCCAGTTCTGCCCGATTGTGTTGTAAATTTTAAGCAGAATATCGGCAACAAACGGCAGTCCCTGTAATATGCTTGTACCGAGAATTTCACCCGGTTTCGGATTAAGCGCCGAAAACAGAATCAAATCCTGACGCTCTAATTTTTTATTTCCGCTGTAAAACTCAATGTCAAAATTATTCTGCGCACGCTTTGCATCAAGCGCGCTGAGTTCGCCGTTGTAAAGCGCATAAAAGCCACTGTCATCGGCAATCATTTCTCCGACTGCAGAACCATATGTCAGCAACTGCTCAAGATAAGCGGAAACAAACATATTTATGCCCTGCTGATTGCCGCCGACGCTGATGTTTTCAAAAAATTCATTCATATCCGAATCAATTTTTTCATTGCCCGTTTCAAACTTAAAACCGCTGCAAAGACGAACAATTTTTGAAATTGCAACATCAATAATCGGCACACTCTGACAAAGCATAGAGTAAATATAACTGCCGTGATTTAAAGAAACAGAATTATTTAACCTGCCGAACGGGTGAGTGCTTACACTGCTCGTCTGCACGGCGGTGCAGGCACTGCCCGAGGCATTTTTGCTTTTATTAAACAAGCCCAAATGTTCACATCCTTTCCACAGCAACGGAAAACAGGTTGTTCTGCTCCTTTTTATGCAGCACGGTTGAAACAAAATACCTTATGTCGTCCATTGCGTGATCGTTTTCCTTTTTTGGTGAATCCCTTTTTGCACCGTCATCCCATCTGTAAACGGAAAATTCCTTAATCGACGCCTCACAGCAGGGATAGAAAAATATCTCTTCATTTTTGAGCGCATTGCAGACATAATTAATGCCTTTAAGCACATCGTTGTCTGCCTTGATTACACGAAATTCGCCGCGGCGTTTCACAGTTTCGATAAAACTTGCGGCAGACGGGTCAATAATCAGTGCCTCAATCTTTCTGCCGTTTACAAGTTTTAAAAGATTTTCATAATATTCCTCATCGGTCAACTGAACACCTTCATCACGGCTTGAATGATAATACTCATCAATTCTGTACCAGCCGTTATCGGCCCTGCCCCAAAGGCCGAGCGAAAATGGGTTAACCGTGCCGTAATCACACGAAAGATAATACTGTGAAAACTTACCGTCATATGTTTTGATATGGCGGTCACTGCTGAACATCGGGTAAACAATGCCGTCAGCACTCACCCACCTGCCTTCCACAAAGCGCTCATAAAAAGCACCGCTGTAAAGGTGCCTGTAACGCTCAATAACTTCGGGCGAAAGCGAGGGATTATCTTCCATTCTAAAATGAAGATAAAGCATATTTTTCTGATTTTTCTTTTTAATCCATTCGTTGTAAAACCAATGGTACGGGTGCTCGGGATTGCAGTTAAACCAGAATTTTGCATTCTGAAGAGAGCATCTTGCAACTGCCTGCTCCACAAACGAACGCGGCATAAGCGCAACCTCATCAAGCAGAATTCCGCCCAGGGTCATACCCTGAATGAGCGAGGCAGAACTTTCATCTCTGCCTCCGAAAAGATAAAACCGATTTTTAATACCGTTCTTTTCAATCTCAAGGTAATTCCTGCTGATTTTGTAATCGCACTTAAAGCCGAGTAATTGAAGTTCAGGCAGAAGCGGAGTAATAACATTTCGCCGAAGAGAAGCAATCGTTTTGCCACAGACTGCAAACGATGTGTCGCTGAAACGGTAAAATGCCCAGCAAATAAACGAAATGCTCATGCAAAGCGTTTTTCCGCTGCGCACAGCGCCGTCGCATATAATGCCGTTTTTGCTTTGCAGACGGCTGTCGCCGCACCACCACGTAAGCACCGCCATCTGCTTTTTTGAAAAAGGCTTAAAACTGTTCACTGTCCTGCTCCTCAAAAACTTTGCCTATATTTTCGGCTCCCTGCTGCAAAGCCGTGTAGAAATTCAACGGCTCGGCGGAATTTTCACGCTCTGCCGTGCCCAGTTTTTCAAGCGCTTTAATCCTGTCAAAAAACTTGATTTCCATTCCGCCGCCCTTCGGTCGCTTAATTTCGCTGATGTTCATAAGATTGAGCGTTGAAAGATTTGCCAGAATATCCTCCTCACCCGAAAAAAGCAGATAAATGCAGTCCTTCACATCACCGAAAGCAAGTTGCTTTAACCCATCTCTGATTTCATCACGAAGTTCCTTTTTTCTTCTTGCCATTGTTACCTCCTTTAAGCAAGCGAGAAAAATCCTAATAAGTTTTTTATGAACGGATTTATCTCACTTACTTATGTGCTCTCACTAATACCCATAAAAACGAAATTTTATAGTGCGAAATATCTATAAAAAACGCAAAAAAACCGAAAATAAATTTATTTTCGGTCAGTTATGCATATATATTGAATAAAAAGGTAGATATCATTCAGCAATGGCCCCCTTGTTAAAGGGGGCTGTCACATTTATGTGACTGGGGGATTCTGTTTGCGAATCCCTCCACCGCAAGCGGTCCCCCTGCTACGCTACCCTTTTGTCAACTGCGTTGACATTTCCCCTGACAGGGGAATCTTTCTTTCACAAGGGAGGCAATACAAAAAACGGGCGGATATAAAATCCGCCCGTAAAGCATTTTATTATCTCTCTACATCTGTAATCGGCACAAACACATCGTCTGCCTCGCCGCCGACTGTAACCTTTACGGTATCTCCTGCATTAACAAGCAGTGCTTCCATACAATCGCTTACTGCGATATAATAATACTTGCCGTCAATCTCAAAATAGTAAACCGTGTTGCCGTTGTTTACCGATGATTTAACAGACTCAACCGTGCCGACTACCGTACCGTCTTCTGCACTCGGCACATCGGTATTTGTATTATCTCCGGCATTCGGCTCGTCAACAATAATATCATCAACATTAACGTCATTGCCGACAACGCCTTTATCCTGAAGTGCCTCAATATAATTTTCAACAGCCGCATTCAGCGCTTTTTCATCACTCTTGAGGTTATCAAGAAGACCTGTACCAACAATAGTTTTATCTGCAAGGCTTACAAGTGCATAGCCCTTAACCGTATTACCGTCGCCGTAAAAACTCATAAAGTAGGTCGGATTACCCTCAATATCAAGCAAAATCGGGAAGGTTGCTCTGTACTGATAGTTCTGCGTTGCATCTTCGGCAGATTCCATAGCAGCCGTTTCGATAGCACCGCCGTTTGAATAATATCTCGTTTCCTTCGTTCTCTGGTTAACAAGTATAAAGCCGAAGTTTGATGTGTCTGATTCGGGAGAAGTTACACCCGTATAAACCCAAACATCATCATTCATAGCAATATAACCGTTGCCTGCTGATACAAGGCTTACGTCTTTCTGGAAAATAAGTGAGTTCCAAAAACCGCCGCTGAGTTTGCCATGATAATTATACTGCTCAAGAACAAGATTTGCGTTATAAATAACATCAATCCAGTTAAGGCTTTCATCTGTTTTAACAGATTCAATATCGTGGTATTCACTTTCACCTGTAAGCGCATCTGTAATAATTACGCCCTTAACATCTGTGCCGCCGAAAAGTCCGATTGTTTTATCAAGCACGGGTGTAATCCAGTACGGGTGGCCGTCATCTTTAATCTCAAAGTTAGGAGTATCAAGAAGTGCAGTAGGATACTGAAAACGAATATGACGAACAAGTTTTTCGTTAAAAAGTTCTGACGGGCTGTATTTAATACCCGAACCGAACTGCTCTTTGCAGTTCACAACAGTAACCTTCTGAGAAATAAGGTCAACAATCATATAAGCAGGAAGACCCTCTTTTGTATTACTGAACCATTTGAACACGTCGCCATACTGAAGATAAGCAACACGAACAGGATTTTCATTGTAGTTAATAAGTGTAGTCGTATTTGCGACAACATACTGGCTCTTGTATTCAGCAAGCGAGCCGAGCTGCTGGTCTGCAAGATTTACTGCGCGCTTTTCATCAATACGCGGAACACGGTTATAACTAACACTTTCAAAATCCTCGCTGAACTGACTGTCTGTAACAGGCATAAGTTCCGAATAAGATTTTGCACGGAAAATTGTTGCACCGCAAAGCCAGCCGATTGCCATAACAAGAACAAGTGCACCTACAATTACAATCGGCACAATTGATTTTTTCTTGATATATTCACGCCTTTCGGCATATTTATTTGCCTTGGTGAGAATAAGAAGTGCGCCCATAAAAATAACAATAAGAACCATAAAGAACACATACATATTTGTGTCTTTAAAATTGAATGCAGGCAGCATCATATAATAAACTGCACCGCCGCCGATAATCGTAATGATTGCCGAAAGCAGCAGATTAAGCCCCATCTTCGGCGGCTTCTGCACAGCCTCAACCTCTTTGCTGTTTGGCCACTTGAATTTTTCTTTAAAATCATTGATAACCTCATCGGCATCATAATTCATATTTGGAATCTGTTCACTCATATTTTTTCTCCCATCATAATGTTAATTATAATAATAACATATAAACAAATTTTAATCAATGTATAAATAATGAATATTGTTTCAGAACAGCACAAAATGTTATTTGTATTTCGTAGGGGCAATTCACGAATTGCCCGTTATTTAACCAAAACGATGCATATCGGAAAAAGACACAATTAAAAAAACAGGCGGACATAATAATCCGCCTGTTTAATATTTGGGTTAATTAGCCGATAAGTGTAACGCCCTTGCTTTCCATAAGATATTCTGCAGATGCAGGGTATGACCATGTCATTCTTACAAAGAGGCTTGCGCTCTTATCTTTAATAACAGCGATTGTTGCGTGAGTTACAGAAACTTCTGCAATCATATTGTAATCTGCTTTTACGATTTCTTTTGTTGAAGTGTTGATTGTAACAGTTGCAACGCCGCCCTTGTAGTTTACTTTACAGTTCTCAGCAGTTGTACCCTGAGCCCAGCTTAATACACCAAGGCTGTCAACTACTGAGTCGATAGCGCCGAGAGTCTGGAACACGTGACCCTGAGCATCTTTGCCCGGCATAGACATATTAACTGCTTTAGGCTGTAACTGCATGGTGATTGTGCCGTCGCCGTTATCTTTTACATTTGCATCGAGAAGGTCATCAGCAACAAGTCTGCTTGTCTGAAGTGATTCACCGTTGCCGTCCCACTCATCTGTATCCATAGCAGGATTTCTGTTTGTACTCGGAACAAGACCGTTAAGACCCGGTGAATAAACACCGTCTACGATACCGGGAACCATGTTATTGATCATTGCATTTTCAGAGCCGTCAATCTTAATTGTATCAACGGAAAGCTTTTCTTCACCGAGAAGCTTATACCATGTCTGAGTAGCGCCCTGATCATCGGTATACTGAGCTGTAAGAGTTTTTGAATAATTATATGCTTCAACATAGTAATTAACTACATCTTCGATTGAGTTGAAAGCAACTCCGCCGTATGTACCTGCTGTGAACGGTGTTTCAAGAACAGAAACATCTTCATCAGTGGTTACATCATCTTCGTCGCCTGTCTTCTGCCAGTCGCCGTTCTTTACTTCTTTAATTGCTGTGATTGTTCCGTTTGTTACATAATTGATTTTTGCACAGCCTGTAAGTGCAAGAACGAATGAAACTGCAAGAACAACACAAAGAATTCTTTTTAATGTTTTTTTCATTGTGAGGTGTACCCCTTTCAAAAAAATCTGATTTTGTATTTATGCAACAATTCGCATTGCATAAAATGCTACTATTTAAATTTACTGTAAAATGAACAAAAAGTCAAGAGTAAAAACGCAAATAAAACAAAATCTTTAAAAAAATATTAAGTTTTTTACCAAATATCACCTATTTGTTGTAAAATTACTGCATTTATGGTATAATTTATTATATATAGTTTACATAGGAGACGTTATTATGAGATGCAAAAACTGCGGTTTTGAAAATGAAGACGGAAGATATATCTGCTCAAATTGCGGCTCACCGCTTTATGATGAAGACGAAATTACCGAAAATAATAATAATGATGATATTGACAATACAAATGATTATAATAATGAGCCCGATGATGACAATAGTGAAAATGACAAAAAAAAGCAGATTATAATTATTGTTATTGCCGTAATTGTAGTTATTGCTGTTGCAGCAGGTATCGTGTTCGGTGCTGTTTCAGGCAAAAAAGAAAAAGAAACCACCACCGAGAGCACAACAGTTTCCACCACGGCTGAAGAAACTACAACGAAAAAGGTTACCACCACAAAAAAAGAAACTACTACTAAGGAAACAACTACCGAAGAACCAACCACAAAGGAAACCACAACAAAGCCGACTACCACAACAGAAAAAACTTACCGTGTGTATGTGGATATTGACGGCAACGGAAACGTTACGGGTGACGGCGAATATGTTCAAGGCAAAAAAGCAGTACTGACAGCGACCGCCGATGCAGGTTTTGAATTTGACGGCTGGTATGATTCAAACGGAAACCTTGTTGCATCCGGAACAAAATATACAATCACAGTTAAGGGCGATATTACGCTGACAGCAAAATTCAGACAGATTGACGGAGGAAACCAATGAGCAAAGGGACTGTCGCAAAGCAAAAATTTCTTGAGGGATACAACTGTTCACAGGCAGTGGCATGCGCTTTTGCCGACGAAATGAATATGGACGAAGAAACAGTAAAACGCCTTACAATCGGCTTCGGCGGAGGAATGGGCAGAATGAGAGAGGTTTGCGGAACTGTTGCAGGCGCAACCTTTGTGCTCTCTGCACTTTACGGCGAAAAAAATAAAAATGACGTTTATAAAATGGTGCAGGACGTTGCCGAGGAGTTCAGAAAAGAAAACGGCTCTGTCGTGTGCCGTGACCTGCTCGGACTTAGTAAATCAGCACCGCTGACGCCTGTTGCCGAACCACGTACAAAAGAATATTATAAAAAGCGTCCCTGCCCCGAACTGGCAGAAATGATGGCAGATATACTCGAAAACTATATTGCAGCCCTAAACGAACAGCAATAATCCGCATATTTACTGAAAAAATTACGCAAATACATAAAAAATACTTGATTTTTCCTTTTTGATGTGTTATAGTATTTGAGCATTAAAAAGTGTATGCGCCGGTAGCTCAGTTGGATAGAGTGTCTGGCTACGAACCAAACAGTCATTTTTGTATAAAGCGCATATTTACAATTTAATAAGGTGTTACGCGCCGGTAGCTCAGTTGGATAGAGTGTCTGGCTACGAACCAGAAGGTCGGGGGTTCGAATCCCTTCCGGCGTACCACATATAAAATCCTTGAAACCGTTGATATTACGGCA
>JACTVT010000079.1 GCA_014465955.1 Eubacterium sp.
GGAACAATCGTAGGGTGCGGCGTCCTCGACGCACCGTATATGCAATATTCAAAATACGGTAAAATTGTAAAAAATCAAATAATCGAAATGAATAAAATATACGATAATATAAATGTAAATAAATTTGTTATAATGCCCAATCATTTATATTTAATTATTGAAATTAACAATATTGGCGGTGCGTCGAGGACGCCGCACCCTACGAATTCGTTAATTTCATCGTTTGTCGGTACGTTGAAACGATTTACAAATAAAAAAATCGGTAAAAACATCTGGCAAACCTCATTTTACGACCACAT
>JACTVT010000011.1 GCA_014465955.1 Eubacterium sp.
AAATAATAAATAAATTTTAAACGGAGGATTTATATGCAGTACGAAACAATTATATTGGAATTAATGTCAAGAGTACAAAAACTTGAAGAGGAGGTGGAAAAATTAAAAAACAATATTTCTTCAAATGATACTGAACAGACTGAGTTTCAATCTAAGAAAAACGTTAAGGTTACACCTGAGATGACTCGTGAGTGTTATGAAAAGGCAAAAGAAGCATATAAAAATCATTATATTTATACTAATGATTTAGCAGAAAAAGTTTCGATTAAAACAGGTATGAACTTTAATACTGCGAAAATGAATATTCATTCTATGACTTTAATGTTAAGAGGAGAGGAATATAACAGAATTTTAAGTGCAGATTCTTTAGATTTGTGTCTTACGTGGATTTACGAGGATTTCGGTCAAAAAGGCTTAAAGAATGCCCTTAAAGCAACTGAATTACATATAGAATATCTTAAGACAAAGGATATGGCTACAGCAAAACTTATAGCAGTATTTAATAAGCACAAGGATAAAATAAAGTGATTTTTGAGGCACTTGAAATGATTTAGAGGGGGAATAATAATGGAATTGAATAATCAAATGGCTAAGCATGATACGGAAAGTTATGGTCGGAGTCAGCGTACATGGTGTGATGAATTCAGAGAATTCATAGAAGCTTGTATGGAAGCGGATTGTTCAAATGAGATAAAACGCAGACAAAAAGCCAAAGCAGCAAAAAATCTTAAAAGGCAGAGAAAAAGAAGAAACAGAATGATAGTTTTATGCACTGTTGCCGGGACTTGCAATAAAGCATTCAGGGGTTTGCTAAAATAAATTTATAGGGAGAAATAATTATGAAAACTGTAAGAGAACAGCTTAGAGAACTGTATATTTTAAACGGAAAAAGACTTGAAGTGTCTACATTAAGAGGCAAAAAGCACGAAATATATTTATCCGATAATAATGAATATTTATATAGTTATACGGGTCTCGGAAAAAATAATTTTCTATATTTGAACTGGTTTGACGGTGTTGTGGACTTCATAAAGCAAAACGGCGGCAGAGTTGAAAAAGGTAATTGCAGAGATAATAGTAAAGTAGGTTTTGGAAAATGCACGAAAGGTACATTATCTTATTATATTGCTACAGAGTGTTATGGAAAGCGTGATGGTGAATCTTCATTTTGTCCAATTCCTATAGTAGTTGCAATTTTAGATAATGCGGGAATTTGCAAAAATGAAAGAGGTTATATATCGTTAAGGTAAAATTGTAGGGTGCGATGCCCTCATCGCACCGCCTTTTTTCTTTTGCTCGGTGAACGTGTCTTTTCATTTTTTAAACGGGCAATTGGTGAATTGCTCCTACAGTGCCGGAACAGCATTATTATATGGATTAGTGTATTTTAAAATTTAAATCAGAATGATATAATAATATAGAATAGTTAATATGAGTGATTTAATATGAATAAATTATACAGAATGACAAAGGAAGAATTTGAAAAGAGAAAAATTCTTTATAAATATAATGATGTTAAATATATTGTTATGGATGGTAAGGGAATTGAAACATACGAACAATATTTTGATAAATTATGGGAAGTATTCAATTTCAGTGAAATTCCCGACGGTTGGGAAAAGGACTATCATACAGAAGATGATTTTCTGACCGAGATGGATGAGCTTCCTGATGATAAATATATTTTTGTTATTAAAAATTATGATGAATTTTTAGCAAATAACATTGAAGAAAAAGCAGAAATTGAAGATTATTACGAAAACTATTTGCTTCCGTTTTGGGATGAAGAGGTTGAACGAGTAGTAGTTGAAGGCAAACGCAAAGATTTTGATATTTATTTGGTCAGTTGATGAATGATTCATTTTTTTACCCACAAAAAAGGACTTGTGATTTTCACAAGTCCTTGAATATTGATTATTGATTATCGTCTCGGGCGGCGGTCTCTGTTGTCCCTTCTCGGGCGTCTTGGCTCGTCGTCGATATCATTTTCTGGAGTCATACCTTCAAGTTCAATTAAAGCATCTCTTCTTGAAAGGTTAATTCTGCCCTGATCGTCAATCTCTGTGCATTTAACGATGATTGAGTCGCCTACGTTTGCAACATCTTCAACTCTTTCTGTTCTCTTAACGTCAAGTTTTGAGATGTGAACAAGTCCCTCTTTACCCGGTGCAATCTCAACGAATGCGCCGAAAGCGGTAGTTCTTGTTACAACGCCGTTGTAGAATGCGCCTACCTCAGGGTCTGTTGCAATAAGTTTAACAACGTCAACTGCGCCCTTGCACTTTTCAATATCAACGCCTGAAACGTAAACTCTGCCGTCTTCCTCAATGTTAATCTTAACATCGTATTCAGCCTGAATTTCCTGAATAACCTTGCCGCCTTTGCCGATTACATCGCCGATTTTGTCAGGATTAATGGAAAGGGTAAGCATCTTAGGAGCGTAAGCGGAAAGTTCTTTTCTCGGCTCGCTGATGCAAGGCAGCATAATCTCATCAAGAATGTAGTTTCTTGCTTTGTGTGTCTTGGCAAATGCTTCTTTAATGATTTCAGGTGTAAGACCGTGTACCTTAAGGTCCATCTGAATTGCCGTGATACCGTCTTTAGTGCCCGCAACCTTGAAGTCCATATCGCCGTAGAAATCTTCAAGACCCTGAATATCAACCATTGTCATAAAGTCACCGTAAACGCCGTCGTCACCTGTGATAAGTCCGCAGCTGATACCTGCAACAGGTGCTTTAATCGGAACGCCTGCAGCCATAAGTGAAAGCGTTGAGCCGCAGATTGAACCCTGTGATGTAGAACCGTTTGAAGAAAGAACTTCGCTTACAACACGGATTGCATACGGGAATTCGTCAACAGACGGAAGAACAGGTACGAGTGCCTTTTCGGCAAGCGCGCCGTGACCGATTTCTCTTCTGCCCGGACCTCTTGACGGCTTTGTTTCGCCGACGCTGTATGACGGGAAGTTGTAGTGGTGAATATATCTTTTTTCAGTCTGCTCGTCAAGACCGTCAAGCAACTGAGCGTCGCTCATAGGACCAAGAGTTGTAATTGAAAGAACCTGTGTCTGACCTCTTGTGAAAAGACCTGAGCCGTGAACTCTTGAAAGAAGATCAACTTCTGCGTTAAGAGGACGGATTTCGTCAATTCCTCTGCCGTCAACACGCTTGTGCTCGTCTTTAAGCCATGCACGAACAACGTGTTTCTGAACAAGGTACATAATTTCGTCGATTTTAGCCTCACAGCCTTCAAATCTTTCATCGAATTTTTCGTGAACTGCTGCATAGATAGGAAGAAGAGCCTCGTCACGAACAAGTTTGTCGTCTGTATCAAGAGCCTTTTTAACATCCTCAATGCAGAAATCTTCGATTTCAGTCATAATTTCAGGGTCGGGATCTGATGATTCGTAAGCAAATTTAGGCTTGCCGATTTCATCAACGATGCCCTGAATGAATTTAACCATTTTCTTGTTTTCCTCGTGACCTGCCATAATGCAGTCAAACATAAGGTCGTCGGGAATTTCGTTACCGCCTGCCTCAATCATGGCAACAAGGTCTGCTGTTGAGGCAACCGTAAGTGTTAAATCAGTTTTTGCTCTCTGCTCAAGAGTCGGGTTGAGAACGATTTCGCCGTCAACAAGACCAACGTTTACTGAAGAAATCGGGCCGTCCCACGGAATGTCTGAAACTGCGATTGCAGCAGAAACGCCGAGTGCGGCAGTAACCTCGGGTGAGCAGTCAGGGTCAACAGACATAACTGTTGCAACAACCGAACAGTCGTTTCTTAAATCCTTAGGGAAAAGCGGACGGATAGGTCTGTCAATGCAGCGGCTTGTAAGAATAGCCTTTTCGCCTGCTCTGCCTTCACGGCGGAGGAATGAGCCCGGAATTCTGCCTACTGAATACATTTTCTCTTCATAATCTACCGAAAGAGGGAAAAAGTCAACGCCCTCTCTTGGCTTTGCAGATGCTGTTACTGTGCAAAGCACCTCTGTTTCGCCGTAGCGTGCAAGGAATGCGGCGTTGGCAAGACCTGCCATTTTGCCTGTTTCAAGGGAAAATTTGCGGCCTGCAAATTCGGTTTCCCAAACTTTGAAGTTTTTGAAAAACATAGTTTTACCTCACTTTTTATTTTTTATATTCAAAGGAGGCGCAATAGTAATAAATTCAGCCTGCAAATAAATTTGTAAGTTCAATTTACTACTATTTTCCGCTCCTCCTTTTGAATTTTTTTGCTGGCTTCCCCTTGAGGGGAAGCTGTCACCGTAGGTGACTGATGAGGTGGAATTATATTTTAACACCTCATCCACCGCTAGCGGTCCCCCTTCTCCTCAAGGAGAAGGCTTTTGTGTCCTAACAATCACAAAAAGCAGATGGTGCTGAAAACCATCTGCTTAATTGCTGATTATCTGTCAAGAGTATCACGGATACCAAGTTTAGCAATAAGTGCACGGTATCTTGTAATATCCTTATTGTAAAGGTATGAAAGAAGGTTTCTTCTGTGACCAACCATCTTAAGAAGACCGCGGCGTGAATGGTTATCCTTCTTGTGAACCTTTAAGTGAGCAGTAAGCTCGTTGATTCTTGTTGTAAGAACGGCAATCTGAACTTCAGGAGATCCTGTGTCGCCCTCGTGTGTTGCATAGTCAGCAATAATAGCCTGCTTTTCTGCCTGTGTCATAATAATTTCACCTCATTAAAATATTTGCCGATCGGCGAAAAACTCAGTAATGGGATAGGTGAATCCTTATTAAGGCTTGCACCCGAAACCGAGTAAACCGCATTCAGCGAGAAACATTATAGCATATTATATATTATTTGTAAAGTGTTATTTTTTTATTTATAGCCTACGGACCGACGCCCCTGACAAAGCGTAAAATTACATTATTTAAAATAAATCTTGACATTGCATATTTTTATGGTATAATTATTAAGCCGCATATTATAGGTTGACAAGTTATGCAGTGCATACACCTATCGTAGCGAGACTTATGTAAGGAGAGAAATTACTATGTATGCTGTTATTGTAACAGGCGGTAAGCAGTATAAGGTATCAGAGGGCGACGTTATCTACGTAGAAAAACTCGGTGCTGAAGAAAATGCTGAAATCACTTTTGATACTGTTCTTGCAGTAAACACTGATAAGGGTGTTAAAGCAGGCAAGGATTGCGCAAAGGCTACTGTTACTGCTAAGGTTCTTAAGAACGGCAAGGGTAAGAAAATCACTGTATTTACTTACAAGCCAAAGAAGAACGAAAAGCGCAAGATGGGTCATCGTCAGCCATATACAAAGGTTGAGATTACTGCTATCAACGCTTAACCAAAATGATTAATTCAGAATTTTTTACGGCAGACCGCCTTATTAACGGCTTTAAAATCACAGGCCATTCTGAAAGTGCAGAGCACGGGCAGGATATTATTTGTGCCTTTGTTTCAAGCGCAGGCTTGATGACGGCAAACACTATCACAGAAGTTTGCGGCATCAAAGCATATGCCAATGCTTATGACGGCTTTCTCGAATTTAAGGTTTTGGAGTCTGCAGAAACTGTGCAGGATATTTTGAACGGCTTAAAACTTCATTTAACCGAACTTGAAAAAGAATATCCCGACAATATCAAAGTGATTATTACGGAGGTGTAATTAATGCTTAAATTAAACTTACAGCTTTTCGCTCATAAGAAAGGTATGGGTTCTACAAAGAACGGCCGTGACTCTGAATCAAAGCGTCTCGGTGCTAAGAGAGCAGACGGTCAGTTTGTTCTTGCAGGCAATATTCTTTATCGCCAGAGAGGAACTCACATTCACCCGGGCACAAATGTAGGCATCGGTTCAGATGATACTCTTTTTGCTTTGGTTGACGGTACTGTTAGATTTGAAAAAATGGGCAAGGACAGAAAGAAAGTTTCTGTTTACCCTGTTGAACAGTAATTGAGATAAGTAAATTTTACGGCGAGGTATGTTACCCCGCCGTATTTTAATATAAGTCTACATTAATGCCTCCCCTTGTCAGGGGAGGTGTCACGAAGTGACGGAGGGGTAGGCAGAAGCATTCTGTATCTCTCCCTCAGTCACCTACGGTGACAGCTCCCTCATCAGAGGGAGCCTATGGCAAATCGGGAGAAGTTAAAAGGAAAATCAAAATGTTTGTAGATATTGCTAAAATCAAAGTTAAAGCAGGAGACGGCGGCGCAGGCGCAGTTTCCTTTCACAGAGAAAAATATGTTGCGGCAGGCGGTCCTAACGGCGGCGACGGCGGCAAGGGCGGCGATGTTGTTTTTGTTGTAGATGATAATCTTGCAACGCTTGCCGATTTCCGCTATAAGCGCAAATATTCTGCCAAAAACGGTCTGCCCGGCGGCGGAGACAGGTGTCATGGCAAAAACGGTGAAGACCTTGAAATCCGTGTGCCGAGGGGCACTGTTATCCGTGAGGCGAATTCAGGCGCAGTTATGGCTGATATGAGTAAAACCGAGCGTTTTGTTGTTGCTCACGGAGGCAAAGGCGGCTGGGGCAATCAGCATTTTGCCACGCCTACAAGGCAGGTGCCGAGATTCGCAAAGCCCGGTATTCCAGGTGAGGAATGGGAAGTAAGCCTTGAACTTAAACTTCTTGCAGATGTAGGACTTCTCGGTTATCCGTCAGTCGGCAAATCAAGTCTTATTTCTGTTGTTTCGCAGGCAAAACCTAAAATCGGCGATTATCATTTCACAACGCTTGTACCTAACCTCGGCGTAGTTTCCATGGGTGAGGGCAATTCATTTGTTATTGCCGATATCCCGGGTCTTATCGAGGGCGCAAGCGAGGGTATCGGTCTCGGTCACGAGTTTTTAAAGCATGTGGAGAGATGCAGACTGCTTATTCATATTGTCGATGTCAGCGGTCATGAGGGAAGAGATCCGAAGGAGGATTTCAGGCAGATCAACGAGGAGCTTGTGAAATTCAATCCCGAACTTGCAAAGCAGCCGCAGATTGTGGCAGGCAACAAAATTGATATGGCAGAGCCTGAGCAGATTGAAGATTTTAAAAACTGGGTTGAAGAACAGGGCTATCAGTATTTTTCAATCTGTGCGCCGATTAAAGAGGGAACGCAGGAACTGATGAATGCTGTGTGGAATAAATTGCAGGAACTCCCGCCGATTAAGGAATATGAGGTTGAGGAAATCCCTGTTGAATCGTATTTCAAGCGTGACGACGGTTTTAAAATTACCGTTGTCGAGGACGGCTATTATCTTGTTGAGGCTTCGTGGTTCCCGAGAGTTCTTAAAGGTATTGATACCGAAGATTACGAAAGCCTGCAGTATATGCAGCGTGTGCTTGAAAAAAGCGGCGTTTTTAATGCACTGCGTGAAAAAGGAATTCAGGAGGGAGATACCGTTTCAATATACGATATTGAATTTGAGTATGTGCCGTAAGTTATGAGATTTATTGATGAAAATGTGAATGCAAAACAGTTAAGTCCTCTCAATCTTGCCTTTGTCGGCGATGCAATTTATGAAATTCTTGTTCGTGAAATGCTTGTCTGCAATGCAAACAGACCTGTAAACGATTTGCACCGTGAAAGTGTGAAATATGTTTCCGCTCAGGCGCAAACGGCGGCTTTTGAAAAAATAAAAGATATTCTGACCGAGGAGGAAACGGCGCAGTTCAAGCGAGGCAGAAATGCAAAGGTGGGTCATTCACCGAAAAGCGCAACCGACGCCGAATATCACACGTCAACAGGCATTGAGGCATTGTTCGGCTATCTGTATTTAACAGAACAGCAGGGCAGAATAAAGGAATTGTTTCATATTATAATAAAAGAATAATGTGCAGCGGGCGGATATTATCCGTCCGTTTTTTATTGACTTCTTACAATATTAATGCTATACTGATTTTGCCCAATGAAGTGAATATCTTTGATAAATATAGATGTGTTTTTATTTGTTAAAAACGCAGGCTTTTGTAATACGCATCTATATTATCGTATTATTCACTTTGTTGGGCGACAGGTTGAAGCCTGCGTTTTATTGCACAGCTTCGGCTGTGCATTTTTTATATTAAAGGGTAATAAATATGGCTTGTTTTTTGATTGATTACGAAAATGAAAGCGGCAGGGTTCTTGAGGGTATATCACTTCTTGGATTAACACGAAAAGATGAAATCGTTATTTTTTACAGTAAAAGCGCATCACGAATAACTATGGAATTGCACAGGGAACTTGAAAATATTAAAGCAAAAAAGTTATATATCAGGGTGGAAACAGGCACGGCAAATGCTCTTGATTTTCAACTTGTTACTTATCTTGGGGCTTGTGTTCATGAAAATTCCGAAAAAGAGTATTATATTATTTCAAAAGATAGTGGTTATGACTGTGTATGCCGTTTTTGGAGCAGTAAAAAAATTGTTGTAAAAAGGATTGAGCGATTGTCATATTATAAGGCAGGGGAGTGTCACCCGGTCTTATGAAAATATTGTTGATGATTTGTAGGGGCAATTCACGAATTGCCAGTTATTAAAAAGGAAAAGCACCGCCTTTCGGCAGTGCTTTCCTTTTTTGCGTCCGACCATATCATCTTCTACAAAAAAATTTACCCCATTATATTTTTACACGCAACCACATTAATGCCAGTGTGAAAAATATCTTCAATAATTACATCGCCGACTTTAATCGGTGTGTCAAGCGTTATATCGTCAAGAAGCGCCATCGCCTCAAACATTTTGCCCTTTGGTATTGCTCCGTTTGTTTTAACGGGGCATCTTGGATGCTCGTCACTCGTTGTTTTAACGGTTGAAGTGATCACTCGTACAGGATTTTTTAATTCGTTTCTGCCGTATTCCGCACCTCTCGGGCAGGAGTTGCCTGTTACGGCAAAATCGTTTTCTTCGTCAACCTTAAGCCTGCAGCCTTTTGGGCAGGTGATGCAAGTAAGTTCTGTCATTGTTACCCCTCCTCAACTGAAACGGTCGCACTGTCTGTTGCGATTTTATCAAGCAAGACCTTTGGAATTGAGATTTTTTCCATCTCGCCGGGTGCAAGGTGCTCACGCTTGAATTTTGCAATCAGATTATCGTTTTCATCTTTTACGACGATTGCCGAATTGCCGAAAATCTGCCTTACACGGAAGAAAATTTCTGCACCGTCTGCACCCTTGCGGATTTTCTGCGGAACAGTGTATCCTACGCCGTTTCCGTTTGAAAGTGCAATGAAATCATCTTTGCCTTTTTCGCCGTTTAAAACATAATCTGCTGCTGCTTTGCCCGCTTTCTGGCTTTCGGCAGTAACAAAGTCTACCAAATCGTGAACATGAACAACGTTTCCGCAGGCGAAAATGCCGTCTGCCGATGTTTCCATATTTTCAAATACAACTGCGCCGTTTGTGCGTGGGTCAATCGTAATATCGGCAGTTTTTGTAAGTTCATTTTCGGGAATAAGACCTACCGAAAGCAGAACCGTGTCGCAGTCAAAATGAATTTCAGTGCCTGCAATCGGTTTTCTGTCTGCACCGACTTTTGCAATGGTTACGCCCTCAACTCTGTTTTTGCCCTCAATATCAATAATAGTGTGTGAAAGGTAAAGAGGAATGTTAAAATCATTCAGGCACTGCACAATGTTTCTCTGCAAACCGCCTGAATAAGGCATAAGTTCAACGCAGGCAAGCACTTCTGCGCCCTCAAGCGTCATACGTCTTGCCATAATAAGACCGATGTCACCCGAACCTAAAATAACAACCTTTTTGCCCACCATATGGCCCTCGATATTAACATATCTTTGTGCCGCACCTGCCGTTAAAATACCTGCAGGTCGTGTGCCCGGGATAGAAATTGCACCTCTTGTGCGTTCACGGCATCCCATTGCAAGCACAATTGCTTTCGCATCTAAAATCTGATAACCGTCTTTGGAATTTACGCAGTGCACCTGCTTTTCTTTTGTTATTTCAAGCACCATTGTGTCTGTCATAACAGAAACGGCAGTGTCCTCCAGCATTTTGATGAATTTGCCTGCATATTCGGGGCCTGTCAGTTCTTCTTTAAAATAATGAAGACCGAAACCGTTATGTATACATTGGTTTAAAATTCCGCCGAGTTCTTTGTCTCTTTCTATAATAAGTATGTTTTTAAGTCCGTTTTCATAAGCACTGAGTGCTGCGGCAAGACCCGCAGGGCCGCCGCCGATTACGATTAAATCAAACATCGGCTTTACCTCCGTTCTTTGTAGGCTCTGTAAGAATATAACTTCCCGTGTTGTCCTGAAGAATATTCTCATATGCCGTGTTCAAATGTTTTGCCATAATTTCAAGTACCTTAGGTCCGCAGAAACCGCCCTGGCATCTGCCCATACCCGAGCCTGCGCGGCGTTTGATTCCGTCAAGCGAAACAGGCGGAATTGGCGAGCGCAGTGCATCTATAATTTCACCCTCGGTAATTGTTTCACAGCGGCATATAACTCTGCCGTATTCGGGGCGTTCTTTAATAACTGCATTTTTTTCTTCTGCAGAAAGTTCTTTAAAGCGAATGTGGCGGCGTTCGTCAGTGAATTCAGTTTTTTCTGTCAGTTCAAGACCTGCGTTTTTCAGCAGTTCTGCCGCATATTCTGCAATCGCAGGGGCTGCGGAAAGGCCGGGGGATTTGATTCCCGCAAGGTCAAGGAAGTTTTTATCTGCAAAATCAATAATGAAATCATCAACCGTGCTGTTTGCACGCACGCCCGTGAAATTTCTTATGTTATCTCTGAAACTGATTGACGGAATTGATTTTACTGCCTTTTCCCTTACAAAATCAAGGCAGACGGTTTTTGTTGATGTGTCATCCTTATCTCTCGGGTCGGCGTTGGGGCCTACGATTAAGTTGCCGTGAACGGTGGGTGAAACAAGCACGCCTTTGCCGTCCTTGTTAGGGCACTGGAAAATAACATGAGATGCTCTTGTGCCCTCGCTTTTGTCAAGCAGATAATATTCGCCTGCACTCGGCACGATTGAAAATGCTTCGGGTGCAATCATATTGTGAATGTCATCACTGTTTACGCCTGCGCAGTTGATAACATATTTTGCTTCAATTTCAGCGCCGCCTGCGGTAATTGCATAAGCGCCGTTTTTCTTTGAAATTTCCGTAACTTCGGCTTCAAGCATAATCTGAACACCGTTTTTAACTGCCGTTTCAGCCATTGCAATGCCGTATTCCCACGGGTTTACAATGCCTGCAGTCGGTGCATAAAGAGCGCAAACAGCCGTGTCAGCAATATTTGGCTCCATAGCACGGAGTTCATCTTGGTCAACAATTCTTAAATCGGGCACGCCGTTTTTAATGCCTCTTTCAAGCAGTTTTTCAACATGCTTTGCCTCTTCATCTGAAAAAGCAACTACAAGCGAGCCGATGTTTTTATAGGCAACATCAAGTTTTTTGCAGATTTCTTCTGCCATCGGAACACCGCGCACATTCAGTTTTGCCATAAGCGTTCCGGGCTCAGGGTCAAATCCTGCGTGAATAATTGCACTGTTTGCTCTTGTTGCTTTGCAGCATACATCGTTGTTTTTTTCAATTACAACGGTTTTCAGGTTGTATCGGCTCAGTGTATAAGCGCAGGCAGCGCCCACAACTCCGCAGCCGATGATTGCTACATCATACATAGTTTTTTACCCCTTTTGCAGTGAAATAAAAAGAGTAACACAAACAAAGCAGTTACAAACCGCTTTATTCCTGTTACTCAATTCTCTTCAGGTATATATTACCTTATTATTGTAACCCTATTCTTTATAAATTACAATTGATGTTTTAACCAAAAAAATCTTCACTTTGTTAGTGATAAAGCACAAATAAATTGTGATATTATTCACAAATGGGTTGTTTTTAAATAATTTTCCTGTTTTGGTGTGATGCAGGATTTGTATCAATAAAACCAGACTTTTTCGTTTGTAGATGAAATTGCGACCGCACCGCTTGACAGGGCGGTAACAACATCTTCTTTGTCGCTTATAAGTCCGCCTGCAATAATCGGTGTTTTTGTGGAATTTGCCACCTGACGAATGATTTTCGGCATCAGCCCCGGCAAAACCTCAATCAAATCTGAGTTCTGACTGATTTCGTTGTGCCGTGTGCTTTCCATAGCACGGGAATCAATCATAAAAAATCGCATAACGGTAAATAAACCGATTTGTTTTGCATGCTTTATAAGCGGTATTTTTGTAGAAATGATACCGTCGAGGCTTGTATGATTTTTCAGAAAATCAATACTTGCCTCTCTGTTTGCAAGTCCGTCAATCAAATCGGCATGCACAAAAACGATTTTGCCGCGTGATTTTAAAGCAGATACAATTTCGCCGATATTATTGATGCTTCCAAACAGAACAAAAACAATTTTACTGTCGCTTTCAAGGCTCTTTTTCAGGCTTTCTTCATTTTTTACTGCTGCGATAATCGGATATTCGTGCAGACATTCATAAAGGCTTTTTTGCGTCATTATTAACTCCGTTAAAATTTAATTTAAAATATACTTGACTTTTTTGAAAATTGTGGTAAAATAAATGCAGTTCGGGAGCATAGCTCAGCTGGGAGAGCATCTGCCTTACAAGCAGAGGGTCACAGGTTCGAGCCCTGTTGTTCCCACCAATAAAAACAGATACTCTTTTGAGTGTCTGTTTTTATTTATGATTGAGGTAAGGGCGAGAAACGAACTCCAAATTTCAAACGCTCATAGAGTGTGCAGAAATTTGGGAGAAAGGTCCGGTGGACCTTTCGATAGTTGAGAGGAGAGCCCTGTTGTTCCCACCAAAAAGGTAATGAACGCATCAGCGTTTGTTACCTTTTATTATTTTATAATAATTTCTGTTTATAATAGTGTATTCGTAGGGCTGGCTGTCCTCAGCCAGCCGCAAGGTTTTAATAATTCAACGGCGGGGTGAGGGCACCCCGCCCTACGAACAGTGTGAAAAAATTCAATGTTCGTTTTTTATTATCATTTTAATTCTCTGCCGGGTGGTAATTCGGTACGATTTTCATTAATTTTTCACGAACGTTGTTATCCGTAACATCATGCAAATCGGCAAGCATACTTTCAAATGCGGCATCGTCAATATCCATCGGCTGGGTAACGTAAATCTTTTCAAGCGCTGTCTTGCTTCTTGTTTCCATTTCGCTTTCCATAGCGAGTTCTTCATACATCTTTTCGCCCGGGCGCAGACCTGTGATTTTTATTTCAATTTCATTTTCACTGTAGCCTGAAAGGCGTATAAGATTTTTTGCAAGATCCATAATTTTAACGGGCTCGCCCATATCAAGCACAAAGATTTCGCCGCCCTTTGCAAGTCCGCCTGCCTGGCAAACCAACTGAGCCGCCTCGGGAATTGTCATAAAGTAGCGTTCAATATCGGGGTGGGTAAGTGTGATAGGACCGCCGTTTGCAATCTGGTCCTTAAAAATCGGAATAACAGAACCGTGTGAGCCTAAAACATTGCCGAAGCGAACTGCAGCATACTCGGTGTTCTCACTTTTTTTGTTCATATACTGAACGATGATTTCCGTAATTCTTTTTGTGCATCCCATAACATTTGTAGGATTTACAGCTTTGTCGGTTGAAAGAATAACCATTTTAGGCACTTTGAATTTATCTGCCGTAACGGCAACGTTGTATGTGCCGAAAACGTTGTTTTTGACTGCTTCACACGGGCTGGCCTCCATTAAAGGCACATGTTTGTGAGCGGCTGCGTGGAATACAACGTCAGGGTGAAATTCTTCAAATATTTCCGTAAGTCTGTCCATATCACGAACAGAGCCGATGCGTACTTCAATGTCAATTTCATCGCCGTATTTGTCACGAAGTTTATTCTGCAACTCAAAAGCGCAGTTTTCGTAAATATCAAAAATTACAATTGTTTTCGGATGATAGCGTGCCGCCTGACGGCAGATTTCAGAGCCGATTGAACCGCCGCCGCCTGTTACAAGAATTGTTTCACCGAGCAGATAGCGGCAAACCTTTTTGTCAAGCGTAACCTCTGCTCTTGCAAGAAGGTCCTTGATTTCAACATCACGAACATTTCTGCGTGTCTTATCGCCCTCAATAAATTCCGTAATCGACGGAGAGATTTTTACGGCACATTTTGTCTTCATGGCGATATCAATAATCTCTTTTTGCCTTTTCTGAGAAGCAGAGGGAAGGCATATAATAATTATATCAATGTTGTGCTTGTCTGCAATTTCGGGAATTTCTTTACAGGTGCCTTTAACTTTTACGCCGTTGATTCTTTTGCCTTTTTTTGCAGGGTTGTCATCAACAGCAATAACGGGATAGCCTGTTCTGAAACCGTCGGAAGCAAGATTATCAATAATATAGTTGCCCATAAATCCTGCGCCGACTATCATAACACGCTTCTGATTTTTTGAATATCTGCCTGTTTCGTGTATCATTCGTCTCAGAACACGGTAGCCGATTCTCGGTGCACAAACAGATATGAACAGCAGAACAAACATAAGTATGTATGCATAAAACGGCAGATAGCCGTTGCTGTGAAACAGTTTGTGATATAAAAATCTGTCTATAATAAATAATGCGGCAGATGACAGAGCAGATGCGATAAAATTTCTCGGAATTTCATCTGTGCCGGCAAAAGTCCACACACTTCTGTAAAGGCCGAAAGCCGTGTTTATCAGAAGTGTAATAATACAGGTAATTATAAGATGAGTGTAATCAAACAGTATATCGGTATAATTGGTAGCCAGTACATGACCGCCCATTGTTAAATAAACTATGCATACATTGCAAAAGAAAAATAATGCCAAATCAATAAGCATTATGCAGAACCGTCTGCAATATGCATTAAATTTTGAGGGAAAATTTTTGTTTTTCATGTTTTTCACCTGCTTATAACTATTAACTATATATTAATACAAAATTAACATAATTTCAACAGTATGTTTTTACCTTTTGTTTTACAGTATCAATAATTTGTAAAATTCAAATAAAAACAATTTGTCAAATTTATATTTTGCGGTTGAAAAATTACAGATGTTGGTATAAAATTAAGGCAATAGGGGGTAGAATTATGAAAAAATTAAAGTTTACCGATTTGGAACACGTAACACCTGAAAGCGTCGGCATTAAAAGCAGTGCAATTAACGCTTTTGTAAATGAAATCAATGAAAAAAAACTGGGACTTCAGAGTTTTACGGTTGTAAGGCACGGCAAGGTTTGTGCACAGGGCTTCTGGAAGCCTTATGCAAAGGATATTCCGCATGTGCTTTATTCAATGAGTAAGTCCGTAACGTCGACAGCAGTCGGTTTTGCGGTCAGCGAGGGATTAATCAGCCTTGACGATAAGGTTGCAGATTTCTTCCCTGAATACAAATCAGCAAAGCGCCCGATGAATCAGAAACTGACAATTAGAATGCTGCTTACAATGCGCTCCGATAAAATGATTACGGTGCTTGATGAAAAAGGTGAGCACGACTGGGTGAAGCAGTTCTTTGATGCAGGATTTATTGCACCGCCCGATACAAAATTCAATTATATTTCCGAAAATACAACTATGCTTTCGGCAATTATTTCAAAAGTTACGGGTATGAGTATGCTTGATTACCTGTATCCGAGAATGTTTGAACCGCTCGGAATTGAAAAGCCTTTCTGGGAGGAAGACGGTCACGGCAACAACGCAGCAGGCTGGGGACTTTATATGAAGTCCGAGGATCTTGCAAAGTTCTTTTTGCCTTACATAAACGGCGGCAAATGGCTTGACGGCACACAACTTGTGCCCGAATACTGGGTTAAAACCGCAACGGCTAAGCAGACGCCGTCTGTTTCCGACGGATATATTGATAATATGTGCGGCTACGGATTCCAGTTCTGGCGCAATCCTGTTTCAAACAGTTTCCGTGCAGACGGCCTGTTCGGTCAGCGCTGCTTTATGTTCCCTGAATATGATGCGCTGGTTGTGCTCAATTCTGGTGAATCCGAAGACTATAAGGTTATGAAAGTGTTCTGGAAATATTTCCCCGAATGCTTTGAATATGATGAACTGCCCGAAAATAAAAAGGATAATGAAAAACTGCTTGAGGCACTTTCTGCTCTTGAGGTTGAGCAGCTTCCTGCAATGCCGAGAAATAAGGAACTTGAGGCGCGTTTCGGCGGCAGAACAATCAAATGCAAAACCAATGCGTTTACATCTGTTATTTCGGTTTCCGTGCTTCAGATGCTTTATAATAAGCCTGGCTATATTAATGAAATGAAACTTGATTTTGATGATGATTGTCTTAAGTTCACGTGGAAAGAGAAGGATTATGTTAATACGATTGATGTCGGTATGGACGGTGAGTACAGATGCTCTGTTATGAAACTCGGTGATCTTACTTATCATGCATATTCAAAGGCATCGTGGCAGGAAGACGGCAGTCTGAAATTGTGGATAAGACCTGTTGAAACTGCGCACGTGCGTAAATTCACATTTGAATTTTTAAGTGACAGTAAGGTTAAAATCATTAACGAAATGAGTCCTACTTTTGAGGAACTTGCAATTTATAATATGACCTTCATCGGTTCGCCGATTAGGTTGAAATCAACTGAAGAGGTTGTTAAAAAAGCAGTAAAAGCACTCGGTCTTCCAATCTTAGAGCCGAATTTTACGGGCACAATTGAATAATTTTTAATGAAGCAAACCCCCGTCAAAAATGACGGGGGTTCATGTTGTTTTTTACGGGCAATTCGTGAATTGCCCCTACAATAACGTCTTTTCTGCTCTGTAGGGGAGGGTCTCCGTGCCCTCCCGAAAAATATATTTAATAACGGGCATATATTTTTATAGACCCGTATTTTATGCATTTTATTCTTCTGCCGTCGGGTATTTCAAATCCTCTTTTGTCCAGTCTTTAATGATTTCGAGAAATGCCTTTGCTTCTTCCTTTGCCTGTAAAAGGTTATGGTCGTTGCAGTTGCCGCATTCCTTCATTGTTGCACCGGGAATCTGACCCCAGAACTCTGTAATATACGTGAAGGCATCTTTAATAAGATTTATTGAATAACTGTCTGAAAGTGAACGGGTAAGAAAATAAAATCCCGTTCTGCAGCCCATAGGTCCGAAATAAATAATATTGTCGCCGAATTCGGTGTTGCGCACATAGGTTGCAAAAATATGCTCAATTGTGTGCATTGCCGCATTTGTCATAACAATCTCTTTGTTCGGCTCACGCATACGAATGTCATATGTTGTGATATCATCATCAATTCGGCTGATGTAAATGCCCTTTTTTAAAATATTGTGGTCAATCTGGAAACTTGGTATTGTTTTCATTTATATTCAACTCCGTTTTTTAATATCTGTAAATATTTTATCACATTTTCACTGCTTTTCAAGCAGTATTTTTATATCTTCGGGGAAATCACTGTTAAGTTTCATTTCTTCACCTGTTATCGGGTGGGTAAAATAAATTGTTTTGCAGTGCAGCGCCTGCCTGTTTATCAGTTTACTGTTACCGCCGTAAAGCGTGTCGCCGACAAGGCTTGCACCGAGGTGCGCAAAATGAACTCTTATCTGGTGGGTGCGCCCCGTTTCAAGATTAATTTTATAAAGCACGCCGTGTTTGAATGCTTTTATTTTTTCAAAATGAGTGACAGCCGTTTCGCCGCCGTCTTTTACACATCGTTTTATAATGCTTTCATTTTCACGGGCAATCGGTGCTTTTATTGTGCCTTTTTCGCCTATGTCACGGCTTGCCACGGCGTAATAATCCTTTTTGATTTGCCCTGCAAGTTTTGATGCGACAAGTTCATTTTTTGCAATCAGTACGATTCCGCTTGTGTCCCTGTCAAGCCTGTAAACGGCACGGAATGCCGTGTTTTTGTCAACATAATTTGCAACGGCGTTTGAAAGTGCGTCGCCCTGATGATTTCTGCTTTCGTGCACGGGCATAAACGGCGGTTTGTTTACGGCAATAATGTCCTCGTCTTCAAAGATGATTTCAACCCTTTTGTCAGACGGGGCGGGCATCTGCCCTCTGTTTTCAATATTGATTTTTAAAATGTCACCCGTTTTTATCGGGTCAATCGTTCTGGCAAAGGCGTTGTTTAAGGTAATTCCGTTTTCGGTGTTTTTCAATTTTGTTAAAAGTGATGACGAAACACCGAAATCACGCAGAAAATCACGGATTTGCCTGCCGCTGTCTTTTTCTGTTATTTTAAATTCAATCGTTCTCATAGTAAATTCCGACTGGCGGATAATATCCGCCCCTACGGGGGGTAAAATTTTGTAGGGTGCGGCGTCCCCGACGCACCGCATACTATATTTACATTATATATTATAAAAAGATTTAAGGCAATAGGTTGCAAAACGAATACTATAGTGTTAAAATCTTAACGACTAAAGAAAGGTGCTGATTTTTATGTTTGAAAACCTGATAGACAAACTGAATAAAAACGGCATTTTATCTTTTGACGAATATAAAATTCTGATTGAAAACAGGGCGCTTTGTGCAGATTATCTTTTTGAAAAAGCACGCAGGGCACGTGATGAAGCCTACGGCAGAAAAATTTTTATCAGAGGTCTGATTGAATTTACAAATTACTGTAAAAATGACTGCTTTTACTGCGGAATCAGGCACAGTAATAAAAACGCCGTGCGCTACAGGCTGACGAAAGAAGAAATACTTGACTGCTGCCGTCAGGGTTATCGGCTCGGCTTTCGCACCTTTGTGCTTCAGGGCGGGGAAGACGCTTTTTATACAGATGATTATCTGTGCGAAATTATAAGAGAAATAAAATCTAACTGCCCCGATTGCGCCGTGACTCTTTCATTCGGCGAGCGTTCCTTTGAAAGTTACAAAATGCTGAAAAATGCAGGTGCAGACAGGTATCTTCTTCGTCACGAAACGGCGGACAAATTGCATTATGCCAAACTTCACCCCGGCAGTATGAAGTTCGATAACAGGCAGAATTGCCTTGAAAATCTGAAAAAACTCGGCTATCAGACAGGCGCAGGTTTTATGGTCGGTTCACCGTTTCAGACTGCTGATAATCTTGCAGAAGAAATGATTTATTTAAAAAAACTTGGCCCGCAAATGGTTGGCATCGGACCGTTTATTCCGCATAAGGATACACCGTTTTGCAATAAAGCCGCAGGCACGGCAGAACTGACTGTTTTTATGATTGCCCTTGTGCGTTTAACGCTGAAAAATGCGCTTATTCCCGCAACAACGGCGCTCGGTACGATTGACGAATTCGGCAGGCAAAAGGGCATAAATGCAGGTGCAAATGTTTTAATGCCTAATCTTTTGCCCGAAAGCGTCTGTAAAAATTATTCGCTTTATGATAACAAAATCTGCACGGGTGCCGAAAGTGCAGTGAATATTGAATTGCTTAAAAATAAAATGAAAGCCACGGGTTGTGAAATTGTTGCAGACCGAGGCGATTACAAGGAGAATTAACAGAAAATGTATAACCCCAAATCTTTAAAAGCAGAGGAATTTATAAGCGATGAGGAAATAAAGGCGACTCTTGCTTTTGCCGATGAACATAAAAATGACCTTGAATACATAGATAAAATTCTTGATAAGGCAAGGCTCAGAAAAGGACTTGACCACAGAGAGGCAAGTGTACTTCTTGCGTGTGAGGACAAGGCTAAAAATGAAGAAATTTATAACCTTGCCGAGCAGATTAAAAAGGATTTTTACGGCAGCAGAATCGTTATGTTTGCGCCGCTTTACCTTTCAAATTACTGTGTGAACGGCTGCCTTTACTGCCCGTATCATCAGAAAAACAAAACGATTCCCAGAAAAAAACTTACACAGGAAGAAATAAAAAAAGAGGTTGTCGCACTTCAGAATATGGGCCATAAGCGCCTTGCGATTGAGGCGGGCGAAGACCCTGTCAATAACCCGATTGAGTATATACTTGAGTCGATAAAAACGATTTATTCGGTTAAGCACAAAAACGGCGCAATCAGGCGTGTTAACGTAAATATTGCCGCCACAACCGTTGAAAATTACAGAAGACTGAAAGAGGCAGGAATCGGCACATATATCCTGTTTCAGGAAACATATCATAAAGAAAGTTATGAAATCCTGCACCCGACAGGTCCGAAGCATAATTATGCCTATCACACCGAGGCTATGGACAGGGCAATGCAGGGCGGTATTGATGATGTGGGCATCGGCGTTCTTTTCGGACTTGATAAGTACAGATATGAATTTGCAGGGCTTCTGATGCACGCCGAGCACCTTGAGGCTGTTCACGGCGTAGGACCTCACACAATCAGCGTGCCGAGAGTGAAGAGGGCAGATGATATAGACCCGAATGATTTTGATAATTCGCTCAGTGACGAAATGTTCTGCAAAATTGCCGCCTGTATCCGCATTGCCGTGCCCTATACGGGAATGATTGTTTCAACAAGAGAAACAGAAGAAGTACGTGAAAAAATAATCCGCCTCGGTGTAAGCCAGATAAGCGGCGGCTCGAGAACGTCTGTCGGCGGTTACTGCGAAGAAGAGCGTCCGCACGATACCGAGCAGTTTGATGTTTCGGACAACAGAACACTCGACGAGGTTGTAAACTGGCTGATGAGGTCGGGCTACATTCCGTCTTTCTGTACGGCGTGCTACCGTGAGGGCAGAACGGGCGACAGGTTTATGAGTCTTTGCAAATCAGGTCAGATTCAGAACTGCTGCCATCCCAATGCGCTGATGACATTAAAAGAATTCTTAATGGATTATGCAAGCGAGGATACACGCAAAACGGGCGAGAAAATCATTGAAAAGGAAATTGAAAATATAGGCAGTGAAAAGGTGAAAGCCATTGTGCGTGAAAGGCTTTCAAGGATAGAAAACGGTGAGCGTGATTTTCGCTTTTAGTAAAATTTCGGGAGTATTATGGATAACAACACACCACTTGCACAGCGTGTGCATATCGGTTTTTTCGGCATAAGAAATGCAGGCAAAAGCAGCCTTGTGAATGCCTTTACAAATCAGTCAATGTCGGTAGTCAGCGATGTCCTCGGCACAACAACCGACCCTGTCAGAAAAACTATGGAACTTCTGCCGCTCGGGTCCGTTGTGATTATAGATACGGCGGGTATTGATGATAACGGCGAGGTCGGCTCAATGCGTGTTAAGGCAACTGAGAAAATTCTGCGCAAATGCCACATTGCCGTGCTTGTTACTGAGGCAGGCAGGGAATTTAACGCTGATGAAAACCGCCTTGTGAAACGCTTTAAAGAACGAAATCTGCCCTTTATTATTGCAAAAAATAAGGCGGATTTGCTTGAAAATACAGATGAAAACAGTGAAAATACCGTTTATGTAAGCGCAAAAAACGGCACGGGAATTGATGAATTAAAAAATGCAGTTGCAAATATTAAACTGCCTGAAAATAAAAATTATTATCTTTCCGATTTGGTCGGCAGGGGCGATTTTGTTCTGCTCGTTATGCCGATAGACGGTTCTGCGCCCAAGGGACGAATTATTATGCCGCAGCAGATGGCGGTTCGTGAAATTCTTGATGCAGGTGCAGTATCAATCGCAGTTCAGCCTGATGAAATCGAAAACGCTCTTGCAGGGCTTGCCAAAAAGCCGAGCCTCGCCGTAACCGATTCGCAGGCGTTTTCGCAGGTAAATAAAGTTCTTCCGAACGATATTCCTCTCACGTCATTTTCAATTTTGATGGCACGGTATAAGGGCTTTTTAAAAACTGCCGTGCAGGGCGCAAAAACGATTGATAAACTGAAAAACGGCGCAAAGATTTTAATCAGCGAGGGGTGCACACATCACCGTCAGTGCGGCGATATAGGCTGGGACAAACTTCCGGTGTGGCTTGAGAATTATACAAAGAAGAAGTTTGATTTTCAGTGGACAAGCGGTGCGGATTTCCCCGAAAATCTGACTGCTTTTGATTTGATTATTCATTGCGGCGGCTGTATGCTTGATGATAAGGAAATGCAGTTTCGCAGAACTTCAGCCGAAAATCAGGGCGTGCCGTTTACAAATTACGGCACGGCAATTGCCCATATGAACGGCATTTTGGAAAGAAGCATTGAGATTATTCCGTTATCGTAGGGTGCGGCGTCCTCGACGCACCGTTTTATAGAAATGTACATTAAAAAATGCAGGAATTTGAATTCCTGCATTTTTGCTGTTCTGTTCTATTTTTCAAAGCAAACAATAATTCCGCCGTTTGATGCATAAAGCGTGTTCAGCCCTGAACATTTTAATATCTCCACAGTTCCGAAATTTGCTTTTTCGGTGATTTTGTCTGCCAGAAGATTTGCTCTTTCTTCACAGCAAACGTGTGAAACAATCAGTTTTTTATCGCTTAAATCCTGACCGGCAACAAGTTCGGCAATCATTTTTGCCATTTTCATAACGGCACGGTTTATCGTCATATCTTTGCCGACAGGCGAAATATTGCCCTCTTTTGCTTTGCAGATAAGTTTAAGATGTATTTTTTCAAGCAGGCTTGCCGCAAGTGCAAACAGTCTGCCGTTTCTTTTCAGTGCGTCAAGACTGTCAAGGCAGAAATAAAGTTCACAGTGGTTTGCAATATAATCGTTGATGTAAGGCACAACTTCATCAAATTTCATACCGCTGTCGCATACTTCTTTGATTTTCTGCGCAATCAGTGCAGGCGTGCCGGAAGTTGCAAGCGAGTTGAAAACATAAATCTTTTTGCCGTCATTATGCTCATCTTCATACAAAGCCTTGCCTTGTACGGCACTGTTGTAACTGCCGCTTAATTTATCCGTAATTGTAATAACGTAAACTTCATCTTCGTCGCCTTCCATAGCCTTTGCAAATGCGCTCGGAGACGGGCAGGCGGATTTTGCCACACTGTTTGATTTCGCAACTCTTGCAACAAAATCATCCTGATCAAAATTTTCATCATCGGCAATAATATAATCATCAATCTGAAGTGTAAGCGGAACAATTTCAAAGTTTTTCCAACTTTTCATCTCGTTTGTAATATCACAGGTTGAGTCGGTAACGATTTTATAGGACATACGGCAGTCCTCCTTGCAGTAATCATAATGAGTGTAATTATAAACAAATTCTAAACTGATTATATCCTATTGTGCATACTTTTGTCAATCACTTGTACAGTTTATTTACACTGTCATAATGAATTATTAACAAAATTTTCTTGCGTATTCAATCTGAATGTCAACACTGTTTTTGCTCGGTCCGCCTATAACAAGCCTGTCATTTACGCATTTTTCAAGGTTGATTGCCGTGTAAATACCGTCGTCAAATAAATCGCAGATTTTTTTGTATTCTTCAAGCGGCAGTTCTTCAAGCGTTGTTCCTCTGTCAATGCAAAGCGCCACCAGTTCACCCGTAGCCTTGTATGCATCTCTGAACGGCAGTCCCTTGCCTACAAGATAGTCGGCACAGTCGGTTGCGTTGATAAAGCCTTTTGCCGCCGCACGGCGCATATTGTCTTTAAGCACAGTCATCGTTTCAATCATTGGTGTGAATGCAGTCAGGCACATTTTTACGGTGTCAACAGCGTCAAAAATTGCCTCCTTATCTTCCTGCATATCCTTGTTGTATGCAAGCGCAATGCCTTTCATAACGGTTAAAAGTGTTGTGAGGTCGCCGAAAACACGGCCGCTTTTGCCCCTAACGAGTTCTGCGATGTCGGGATTCTTTTTCTGCGGCATAATTGATGAGCCTGTTGAAAAAGCGTCGTCAAGTTCAACAAATTTGAACTCCCAACTGCACCACATAATAATTTCTTCTGAAAAACGTGAAAGATGTACCATAATAATGGAAAGCGCACCTGCAAGTTCAATGCAGAAATCACGGTCGGATACGCCGTCAAGCGAGTTGAGCGTAACACCGTCAAAGCCGAGCAGTTCTGCCGTCATTTCACGGTTAAGCGGGTATGTTGTGCCTGCAAGCGCACCCGAGCCGAGCGGGCAGACGTTCATTCTGCGTTTAACATCACGAAGTCTGTCAAGGTCACGGCAAAGCATAGATGCATATGCCATAATGTGGTGTGCAAATGTAATCGGCTGTGCCCTTTGCAGATGGGTGTAGCCGCTCATAATTGTGTCCTTGTTCTCCTCTGCCTTGTCGCAGATAACCGAAATCAGACCCTTTACCTTTTCTTCGATTTCTTCAATTTCTTTTCTTAAAGTAAGGCGGATGTCAAGCGCTACCTGGTCGTTTCTTGAGCGAGCCGTATGCAGCCTTTTGCCCGTTTGACCGAGTCTTGCCGTCAGTTCTCCCTCAACAAAGGTGTGAATATCCTCGGCGTTCATATCAATTTCAAGTGCACCCGATTTGATGTCCTGCAAAATGTTGAATAATTCGGCAGTGATTTTGTCGCTCTCACTTTGGTCAATAATGCCCTGCGCGCCGAGCATAGTTGCGTGCGCAATACTGCCCTTTATATCTTCCTCAAACATTCTGCAGTCAAATGAAATGGAGGAGTTGAAATCGTTTGTTTCCTTGGCAAGTTCCTTTTTGAATCTGCCTTTCCATAACTGTGCCATATTTTTCTCCTTATATAATGAATAAGCCTCCCTTGTTAAAGAATGATTCCCCTGTCAGGGGAAATGTCAACGCAGTTGACAAAAGGGTAGCGTAGCGGGGGACCGCTTGCGGTGGAGGGATTCGTCTTGTGAATCCCCCTGTCACTGTGTGACATCCCCCTTTAACAAGGGGGACGGTATTGATTTATTACTCGCCTCTCTGCTGGTCAAGAAGTGCTTTAACCTTGATTGAAAGTCCGAACAGGTTGATAAATCCTGCTGAGTCAGCCTGGTTGTAAGCGCCGCCGTCTTCGCCGAAGGAAGCAATGTTTTCATCATAAAGCGTGTACGGCGATGTAATGCCTGCGTTGATTATATTACCTTTATATAATTTAACCTTAACGTCGCCTGTAACGGTTTCCTGTGTCTTGTCAACAAATGCTGAAAGTGCTTCGCGAAGCGGAGTAAACCATAAACCGTTGTAAACAAGTTCGCCGAATTTCTGAGCAACAAGTTTTTTGTAGTGTGATGTTTCACGGTCAAGTGTAATCATTTCAAGCAGTTCGTGTGCCTTGTAAAGGATTGCACCGCCCGGTGTTTCATAAACGCCGCGGCTCTTCATACCAACAAGTCTGTTTTCAACAATATCAAGCAGACCGATGCCGTTTGCACCGCCGAGTTCGTTCAGTTTTTCAACAATTGCAAGCGGTTTCATATCTTCGCCGTCAATTGCAGTAGGTACACCCTGTTCAAAGTGAATTGTAACATAAGTCGGTTCGTCAGGTGCCTGCTCGGGAGCAACGCCGAGTTCAAGAAATCCCTCTTTAGCATACTGCGGCTCGTTTGCAGGGTCCTCAAGGTCAAGACCTTCGTGTGAAAGGTGCCATACATTCTTGTCTTTTGAATAGTTTGTTTCTCTGTTTATTTTGAGCGGAATGTTGTGTGCTTCGGCATATTCAATTTCTTCTTCACGTGATTTGATGTCCCACTCTCTCCACGGTGCAATGATTTCCATCTGCGGTGCAAATGCCTTGAGCGTAAGTTCAAATCTTACCTGGTCGTTGCCTTTGCCCGTACAGCCGTGGCATATTGCGTCAGCACCTTCTTTGATTGCAATTTCGGCAAGTCCCTTTGCAATGCACGGACGTGCGTGTGATGTGCCGAGAAGATATGTTTCATAGTCAGCACCTGCTTTGAGACAAGGGAAAATGTAATCTTCAACGTATTCGTCTTTAAGGTCAAGCACATAAAGTTTTGATGCTCCCGTTGCGATTGCCTTTTCCTCAAGTCCGTCAAGTTCCGTGCCCTGACCAACGTCACCAGATACTGCAATAACTTCGCAGTTGTTGTAGTTTTCTTTAAGCCATGGAATAATAATAGATGTGTCCAGTCCTCCGCTGTAAGCAAGAACAACTTTTTTGATATCCTTTTTCATATCGTTATCTCCTTGTATAATGTGATTTGTTTTTTCTGCCACTATTATATATAGGTATACGCCCGCCGTCAAGTGAATAACTGTATTTTTGTATAAATATACAAATTATGCGTTATTTATACACAGTTTATGTATATTTTTGCAGACTCCCTTGTTAAAGAATGATTCCCCTGTCAGGGGAAATGTCAACGCAGTTGACAAAAGGTTAGCGTAGCGGGGGACCGCTTGGGGTGGAGGGATTTGATAACGGGCAGGCACAGAGACCTGCCCCTACAGTAGGGGAGGGTCTCCGCGCCCTCCCGCAATACAATTAATCACATTTTTTCTCTTCACTGTGCATCACGCTGCATCACAATTATTTTTCCAACATATTGTGGTATAATTTCCAAATTTACCTAATTCCATTATGCAATATTACCAACAAAATTGTTAAATTTTTATTAATATTTGTTTGTAAAAACTGCGCTTAATATATTGACTTTGATTTTCTTTATGATATAATTAATCTTGTATAAAAAGGATAAGTGGGCGTAGTGCCCCCATTTATCAAAAAAGCCTTAATGCAGGCGGGTAAATATGTGCTGAAAGCAGGTCAGGGCTTGCCGTATTTCAGTCTGCAAATACATAATAAGGTTATCTTTAGGGAGGTAAATTAATTATGAAAATAACAAAATCCAAAAGATTTTTAGCAATGCTCCTTTCTGTATTAATGGTACTTACTTCGCTTCCTATTGCTGCATTCACTGCTTTTGGCGCAGCTGCCGCAACAGAAGACCCTGCAGTTACGGAAGTAAAAACCGCTATGCAGAAGTATGAACAGAAACTTGATAACGGCACGGTTTACACAAATATGTCAGCTGCTTATCAGGCTTATGTTGACTGTCAGAAAGCACTTGATGCTTATCAGTACGGTACAACAAAGAATGATGACGGCTCATATCAGAATGATTTTACAGGCGCTCTCAGCGGTAAGGCAGATGCTCTTAATAATGCAGTTAACAATATGAGCGAATTTGTGCCTTACACAGGTACGGCCCACGGTACTTTCCCGAATGATGCTAATAATGCATCTGAAGCCGAGTATGCAGAAAATTACAAAAATATTCTTTATTCTGCTCCTGTTACAAGAGAACCGAATTACTATGCCGAAGCTCAGCCTGTATCAGACCCTTGGAGGCGTGTTCCGCTTGTCGGTCAGTTGAAAACAAGTACGGCTGATACAAGTATCTTTATGAGTACCGACACTGTTATGCTTTATGACGGTATTACAAATCCTCAGACCGGTGTAATGATGGGTACTCACGGTCGTGATACGTGGGGTAACTTCAACAACCTTGCATGGTATTACTGCTTTATCGGCACAGGCCAGGGTCTCAGCATGGTTAATGACAACTGGAGTGGTACAGATGCCGCAAGTAGGGATAATACGTGGAACCTTAACTATCAGTGGACAATCAGGCAGATTTCTTCAAGTAAAACAGGTGCCTGCGCAGGCAGTAAGGTTACTACTCAGTATGAAAACGGTGTTGACGGCAAGGTAACCGCAAACGCAATTCAGTTCAACAGAAATTTCAGCACCCTGTTCTATACAATTAACAATCCTTCATTTGAATACAGAATCGGTCTTTCAGACAGAGTTGAAGAAAATGACCAGAAGGAATATACTGCTCAGACAAGTAATACGGTAATCCGTGTTCTCAACTATAAGATGATTAAGGAAGCAATTGACGCTCAGAAGGGTTACCTTCCGAACGTTGAGAACTACAAGCAGGGCGGTCTTGCAACTGTTATGCAGGGCTTTGATCAGGCTACAACTGACCCGAACTCATTCTTTACGGCAGGCAATGACTGGCAGGGCGCTCAGACACACTATCAGACTGCTATAAATAATCTTAAATCAACAGCAACTCAGGACAGCGAACAGTATAAATTAGTTCGTGATGCTATGGTTTTTGCAATTGTAAATACCTATAATAATGGCACAAACGGTTGGACTTTAGAAAGTTGGGCAAACTTCAAGGCTGCTTATGAAATAGCAGCAAATGCAATGTCTGCTCCTTATACAACAGGTTCATATGTTGCTATTGACGGTCAGAAGATTGCCGATGACCTTATTGCTGCATATGCCGCTCTTGAATCAAATAAGGCTTATGCAGATACAACTGCTATTATGGCGGTTATTCAGACATTCAGAACATGGGAAAATATTTTCACAGCAGATACCTATGCGTTTACGGCAAAATATGTTGATGATGCTGTAATTGCAATTTGGGGTGCTGAAGAAAACTTCGGTATCAAAACAATGGGTCCTGAAGATACTCCTGAAGGTAACAAACTTGTTGCTGACCAGTTAACTCTTGTTAATGATGCTATTGCTCATTTAAGAATATCTCCTGATGCTCAGATTTCTACTTCACACGGTAAGTATTCACTTAATCGGGCTCTTGCTATTGTAGTGGATAATCCGTCACAGTATTTCAATTATAGTGAATTTACAACAGCAGTTGAAAACGGTAATACCTATAAATCAACACTTCCTGTAACTGAATTTACCGATTATACAACACAGTATAATAGATATGTAGAAGAAGTTACAAAGATTGTTGATGCTTATTACAATCTTGCTTATGCATTTACCGATATTCCTGACGGTACTGTAGTTCAGAACAGCGGATTTACCAAAACACAGCCAATGGTTGCATCCAATAACGGTAAGCAGAGTATAGCATTCGGTTATACAAACAGTGCTGTTTTGATTAGAACTACTCATGAGGCTAAAGCATTGCCTTACGGTAAATTCTCTATCACTTTCGGTACAAATATCAGTGCATCAAACAATACAGACAAGAACAATAACAAGAATACAAACAACGGTCTTGACAGTATTACGCTTAATGCTACACAGCAACCTATTTCGGATAACTTCCTTCAGGCAAGTAAAGCAGACGGTGTATTAGACCGTAAGGTTCCTGCGGAAATGTCTGTAGAAGACAGAGAAACAAACTATGCAGGTCTTCTTGAATATAATGGTTTCTCAGTTTCAAACCTTCGTTACACAGGTAAATCTGCAAACTGTGACCCGCTTTACTATATTACAGATAATGCTGGTAATAAGGTAGCAACAACAGATGAACAGGCAAGAACTATTGATCTTGATCCGATTCTTGGAAAAACAGACGGTACTAACAACGGCAACGTTGTAAAGGGTTCTGTTTATGCATATTCTTCAAACAGCGGTTTCGCTTATACTTACATTGACGGTGATCTTAATGTTAATGTAGAGCCTTCACCTGCTGTAGAACTTACAAGACAAACTCAGCCAAGTTCTAAAAACTACAGACTTACAGGTAACTACATCGGTGCTGTTGCAAGTTATACAGACCGTTATGTAGTTTACAGAGCAGGCAGATGCTGGTATACAACACAGACTGCCGGTGACGCTATGGATACATCTGTGGCAGTAGTTGACCTTTCATATCTTATTGACCTTGTTAAGATTTGCGACCAGATTGTTCCTCTTAAATCAAAGTATACAGCAGATTCATTTGCTAAGTTTGAGCAGGCTCTTTATGATGCTAAATCTCCTTATGATTACTCAAAGCAGTCAGCAGGTAATATCGCATCTGAAGGTTCTTCAAGATATACCAAACTTTGGTCAGCATATCAGAACCTTGTAGAAAGACCTCAGGTTCTTACTTTCAATTATATGGATGAAAACGGTCAGCCGACATCTTCAACAGTTGAAATCGCTTACAATGCTAATATCGCAACTGTTAGATCAGAGATTGACGCTATCGTAGTTCCTAACTACTCATTAAACGGCACATCCTACACCTTCAAGGGTTGGGATCCGGCTGTTAATAATGCAACTGTTGTAACAAGCGATACTGTTTTCACAGCAACTTATGATTCATTTGCAACAGCATATTGGGGCAATTATAATGCTTCAAAGGATACACTTCTCAATACTCTCGCAAACGGCAAGTTCTCAGCAGAAGGCCTGAATGAAGTTAAGGCTCAGGTAGAAGAGTTACAGTATTTCTTATATACTGATAACCAAAAACTTATGGTAAGTGCTGCTAACCAGACTGCTATTGATGCTGAAAAAGCAGCAATGGATGCAATTAATGCAAGACTTGCAGAAATCGCACTTGACTCCAGCACTTACGATGCAATTGTAAAAACTATTGATACACTCAATGCCGATGCATACGATGTTGCAACAGTGGCTTCAATAGTTGAATCTACTCCTGCAGGAACTCCTGTTACTATTGCTGGCGTTGAATATACCGGTTGGGATTTTGACAACTTTGTTAAGGCTGTAATAGAAGCAATGAATTCAAATGCTTATGAGTACACTGTAACTGTTATGGATGTGGATGAGAACGAGTACTTCCTTATGGCAGACGGCAGTTATACAGATGTTCCTGATTTAGCGGCAAAGTTCCATTATGGTGATGTTGTTAATGCAGTTAATCCGATTGATGCTGCTCAGGAATGTTCTTGGACAATTTCTATTATTGCTCAGTTAACATCTACTGAAACTACTGAAAAATATGTAGCAACAGCAACTAATTATCAGTTTAATGTAAGAGGTGCAACAACTCTTAAAACTTCAGCAAATGAGGATCCGGATTCATATCACACAATTTCATTTATTGATAGTAGAACTAACACATTAATCAGTTCAATGACAGTTGCTCATAACGGTACTGCAAGAATGCGTAATGCATTATTGCCGACAATCCCATTCTATGAGGTTAAAAACTTTACTAACAGAGCAACCGGTGCTACAGTAACTAAAACAGGTTCAATTACTAAGGTAACCACAGATATTAATCTTACTGTTAATTACGCTCCTGTTGAAGAAGTTACAGGCTACAATATCATTCTTCTTGATGTAAATGGTACAGAAATTCATAATGCTCAGTATAATTGGAATCAGAAAGTTAATCTTTCTGCTACAGGCGCTGCAGGTATGATTGATACTGCAACGGGCAAATTAGTTGCATATGGTTCAGACTATAGTTTCTATGCTTGTCAGAGCATTACACTTCAGGCTGTAAGTTCTACAGACGGTAAGGCTGCTGTTTCAGTTGTTGATCCGGTTATTTCAAATAGTAAAATGTATCTTACCGGTTCATTTGCACTGCCTGAGAATGCAACAGTTAAAGGTTACGGAATTGTTATGGACACTTATGGCAACCATTCCGATTTAACTCTTAAAGATGTTGATATGAATAACTTTGTATTCAATATGGCTTCATCTAAATTAACCTGTGGCAACCAGTTTACAGTATACACAGGTTCTGATTCCGCTATAGGCAGACATATCACATACAGAGCATATGTTATTTATGAAATGAACGGAACAGAGTTAATTGAATATTCAAATGTAAAAGATTTAACTGTAGAATAAGAAAGGAGAGTAGAATATTATGAAATTAGTATATGAAGAACCCGTAATTGAGATTCGTAATTATTCAGTACCTCCTGTATTAACAGGAACATCTTATGAGGTTACAACCGATCCTGACCTTGAGGGCGGCGATGAGTATCCTGATATCTTTGGATAATTAAAAACAAAAGCACTCATTCGTAAGAATGGGTGCTTTTTCATTGCTGCTTGGAGTAAAAGAAAAACGGTGCGCCGATGAGGTGCACCGTATATTTTTATGCAATTATAATTATACTAATTTTCTGCCCATTAATACGCCGTGAACACTTGCCATCATAAGTCCGCGTGTCCAGCCGCTTGAATCACCAAGGCAGTGCAGACCCTTAATGTTTGTATTGAAATCCGTATCCATTTTAACTCTGTTTGAATAAAATTTCAGTTCAGGGCTGTAAAGCAAGGTTTCGGGGCTTGCAAATCCGGGCACAACATGGTCCATTGCCTGAATAAAATTAATAATATTCGTCATCGCTCTGTATGGCATTGCCGCAGTAATGTCACCTGCAACTGCGTCAGGCAAAGTCGGTTTCAGGTTGCTTTGCGAAAGTTCCTTTTGCCATGTGCGCTTGCCCTCAAGTATATCACCAAAACGCTGAACAAGAATATGACCATCGCCGAGCATATTTGTTAATTCTCCAACCTTCTGTGCATACGCAATCGGCTGATTGAAAGGAATAGAAAAGTTGTGTGAGCAAAGAATAGCAAGGTTTGTATTCTGACTTTTGAGTTCCTTATAAGAATGACCGTTTACAACTGCAAGGTCGTTATCATAATTCTCCTGTGCGACAAAACCGCCCGGATTCTGGCAGAATGTGCGAACCTTGTTCTTAAACGGTTTAGGATAGCCTACTAGTTTTGATTCGTAAAGTACTTCATTAACTTTTTCAATAACTTCGTTGCGGACTTCAACTCGTACGCCAATGTCAACTGTGCCCGGTTGATGTGCAATTCCGTGGTCTGCACAAAGTTTTTCAAGCCAGTCCGCACCTCGCCTGCCTGTTGCAACAACAGTGTGGTCGGCAAAAATTTCTTCCTTTCCGTTTTTAGTTTCAATATTTACGCCGAGGCATTTTTCGCCGTCAAGAATCAGGTCTGTGCACTGGCAGTCAAACATAATTTCAACGTCGTTTTCGATAAGCCACTTTTCGATTGCAAAATAAAGTTCCTGTGCTTTTTCCGTGCCAAGGTGGCGTATCGGGCAGTCTACAAGTTTAAGTCCTGCCTGAATAGCACGCTTTCTGATTTCTTTAACTTCTTCGCTGTTGCCTACGCCCTCAATATGCGTGTCAGCGCCGAATTCAAGGTAAATTTTGTCAGTATAATTAATTGTTTCCTGTGCCAAATCTTCGCCGATAAGTTCGGGCAGATTACCGCCTACTTCATATGAAAGAGAAAGTTTTCCGTCTGAAAAAGCACCTGCACCTGAAAATCCTGTTGTGATATGGCAGTAAGGCTTGCAGTTCATACATTTGCCTGTTTTTGATTTCGGGCATTTTCTGTTTTCAACAGATTTGCCCTTTTCAATAATAACAATACTTTTTTTACTGCCTTTTTTCAGCATTTCAAGTGCTGTAAAAATTCCTGCAGGACCTGCGCCGACAATGGCAACATCAAATTTTTTCATAATTCTTCTCCGTTTTAACATTAAAAAACTGTCAAATATTCCGTTGGACTGAGGAATGTTTGGCAGCTGCGAGAGACATTCATATTAAATTTTCCCCTTGCATTTCTCATCATATCATATAATCAACCACTTGTCAAACGCAATTGCTTGTGCTATATTAATAGCAGAAAAAATAAGGAGAAATCTTATGAAAGAATATAATGTTTTACAGTATGGTGCAGTGGGCGATGGCGTTACAAACGATGCTTTTTCTATTCAGCATGCTATTGATGACTGCGCAAAAAACGGCGGCGGAAGAGTTGTTCTGCAAAGCGGTCATACTTTTTACAGCGATTCAATCAGGCTGCGCAAAAATGTTGATTTGCACATTCAGAAAGGTGCAGTAATTAAGGCAACGGCGAATATTGACGGCTATATCAGACCGAATAAACTGATTAACGACCCGAAAACGGCGCTTATCGGCAATCCTGTTACGGGCAAACCGAGCTTTGTTTTCATTTATGCCTATGAGGCTGACTGCTGCACAATCAGCGGTGAGGGCACGATTGACGCAAACGGTCACGCTTTTGTTCAGCGCAAGGACAGATACTATGTTACGGGCGATTTTTACCCTCGCCCGACCGTGATTTATGTTGAGAAAAGCAATCACATAACGTTTAAGGATTTTACTGTTGTTGATGCTCCGTTCTGGACTCTTCACCCGGCTGGGTGCGACGATGTTTTGATTGACAGAATCAGAATTCTTAACGACCTTGATGTTGCAAACAGCGATGGTATTGATCCCGATCACTGCAGCAATGTGCGCATTCTCGGCTGCCACGTTACGTGTGCAGATGACTGTATATGCCTTAAAACATCAAAGGGCAACAGCGAGTACGGACCGACTGAAAATGTTGTGATTGACGGGTGCACGCTCGTTTCAACCTCAGCGGCAATCAAAATCGGAACCGAGGGTGTCGGCGATTTCCGCAACATTATTGTTTCAAACTGCACAATCAGCAAAAGCAACAGGGGGCTTTCCATTCAGATTCGTGACGGTGGCAATGTTGAAAATGTTTCCTATTCAAATATTATTATTGAAACACGCCGCTTTTGTCCCGATTGGTGGGGCACTGCCGAGCCGATTACGATTACAACTTTTAACAGAGATGAAAATACAAATAGCGGTCACATCAAAAATATTCGATTTTTCAATGTTACTGCAAAGGGTGAAAACGGTGTTCTGATTCACGGAAATGGTGATAATTATATTGAAGACGTTACTTTTGAAAACTGCCGTGTTGAACTGACAAAAACGAGCAAGTGGCCATGCGGAATGTACGATTTGCGCCCGTGCCTTGACTGGGGTGTTGAAAAGTACGATAATTCGGCGTTTTTCATCCGTTTCGCAAAAGATGTTACAATTATGAAAACAAAGACTCTGTGGGGCAATCTCTGCGAGAATTATAAGCACGCAGTTGATGCCGAAAATGTTGAAAATCTTGAACTCGTGCGTTTTGACGGCAGGGCAGTTAATCCCACTGTTGATGATTTTAAGTTCAATAATGTTAAATTGGTTAAATGATTTACTAATATTGTTTTTGTAGGGGAGGACCTCTGTGCCCTCCCGTAATGAAATCCACCCGTAAACGACATTCGTAGGGGTTGGCGTTCTCACCTGTCGGCTCGGTCGGTGCTTCTGCTTCGCAGAGGTGTCCATCGGACACCCGCACCCTCGACGACCCGAAAACGGCGGGGTGGGGCACCCCGCCCTATGGTGTTTAGGTGACATTATTAATATTTTATAATGATTAAACGGTACTGTGAGTGCAGTGCCGTCAGACTGTCGATAAAGTGGTCAGAATCGCACCGAAATTTAATACATTATGGTAATGACACCATCGTAGGGGTCGGCGTCCACGACGACCCGCCTTGCAATAGCGTTAAGAAAACAGCGCAGAAACATCGAGTTTCTGCGCTGTTTGGTGCTTTTTGCCTTTTGCTCGGAGTCAGTACCACCGTACAGCTCCCACTCACAAAATGCAAAATTCTGTTCCATTTCTCGAAGTCTGTCAGAATGCATTTTTTAACATAATAATTATAAATAAATTCTATCTTTTCTTGATTTATATTAATTTATATATTATTATATAATATACTAAAATATTATGTGTGGAAGTACGCTTATGAACATTCTTGTGGCAGGCTTGGGTCTTATCGGTGCAAGTTTTGCGAAAACCTTAAAGAAAAATACAAACCACCATGTGCTTGGATGGAACAGAACACAGTCTGTTGCCGAAAAGGCATTGGCACAGGGCGCAGTTGATGAAATAGGAACGCTTGACGAGTTAATTCCGAAAGCAGATATTACAATTATTAATTTTTACCCCGAGGCAATTATTCCGTTTATTCGGGATAATAAAGATAAATTCAAGAAAGACAGTATTGTTACGGACAGTTGCGGTATTAAAACAAAAATTTGCCGCCAACTTGAAAAAGAAAATTTTAATTTTACCTATATCGGTGCTCATCCAATGGCAGGGCGTGAAGTTTCGGGTTATGACAGCAGTATGGATACTTTGTTTGATAATGCATCATTCATATGCACGCCGACGAATGCGCCGAAATCAAAAATTGATACGCTTGTTGAATTAGCCAAAGAAATGGGCTTTGCAAGAACGGTTGTTACAACGCCCGAGCATCACGACGAGATGATTGCTTTTACTTCGCAGATTGCTCATGTGCTCGCATGTTCATATGTTTTAAGTCCGCTTGCACCAATGCATCCGGGATTTTCGGCAGGTTCTTACCGTGACGTTTCCCGTGTGGCAAGAATCAACGGCGAAATGTGGAGCGAACTGTTTATTTCAAATAAAGAACCGCTTATCAAAGAGATTGATGATTTAGTAGATAATCTTGAAAAATTCAAAACTGCTATCGGTAAAGAGGACAGCGAAACGCTTGTTGATATGATGAGCAGAGCAAATAAGATTAAAGAGGAAATCGGTTAATGAAAAAACTTACTGTTAAAGTAAATGATGAATATGATATTCTGATTGAAAAGGGGATTCTCGGCAAAGCAGGCGAGTTGACGAAAACAGTGCTGAAATGCAGAAAAATTACCTTAATCAGTGATACGAATGTGTATCCGCTTTACGGTGATACGGTTAAAAACTCGCTTGAAAATGCAGGATATGAAGTTTTTACATATATTTTTAAAGCAGGCGAAGCATCGAAAAAAACATCTGCAGTAATTGATATGGTTGAATTTATGGCAGATAAAGGGCTTACAAGGGAAGACGGTGTTGTTGCTCTCGGCGGCGGTGTATGCGGCGATATGGCAGGCTTTGCGGCTGCAATTTACCTAAGGGGCATTAAATTTGTGCAGATTCCGACAACTCTGCTTTCTCAGGTAGATTCCTCTGTGGGCGGCAAAACTGGAGTTGATTTGCCGCAGGGCAAAAATCTTTGCGGTGCATTTCATCAGCCGAGCCTTGTTATTATTGACCCGAATGTGCTTGATACGCTCAGCGGCCATTTTTTCAGCGACGGTATGGGCGAGGTTATCAAGTACGGCTGTATAAAATCGGATGGTCTGTTTGAAAGGCTTGAAAATGAAAATTCAAAGGATTTTATTGATGATTTGATTTATGAATGCCTTGATATTAAGCGCATTGTTGTTGAGAATGATGAAAAGGAACACGGCGAAAGGGCACTTCTGAATTTCGGTCACACCTGCGGTCATGCTATTGAAAAACTGTGGAATTTTGAAACGGTTTCTCACGGTGAGGCAGTCGGCATAGGTATGGTTATGATTGCCGAGGCAGGTGAAAAAGCAGGAATTACCAAGCCGGGCACGAAAGACAGAATTGCTGTCGTGCTGAAGAAAAATAATATGAAAACGGCAGACAGTCACGACACTGCCGATATTGTTTCGGCAATGCGTGCCGATAAAAAAAGAACGGGCGACGGCATTAAATTTATTATGCTTAAAGAGATAGGAAGCAGTTTTATTTACCCTGTCGAAAATGAAAAAATCGGTGCCTTATTCGGAGTATAAAAGCAAAATGAGTAAAGTTAAGATAAATGCGGCAAAATTAAATGGTTCGGTGCAGTTGCCCCCGTCAAAATCAGTAGCCCACAGGGCGCTGATATGCTCTTTTCTTGCAGGCGGCGGAACTGTTTCACCAATTATAAATTCTAATGATATGAAGGCAACCACAGGCATTATTGAGTCGCTGAAAAACGGTGAAAATGTTCTTAACAGTATTGAAAGCGGTTCAACACTGCGGTTTATGATACCCGTTGCGGCGGCGCTCGGAAGAGATGTAACCTTTACAGGAGAGGGCAGTCTGCTTTCAAGAACAATCGGCGAGTATCAGGAACTTCTGCCGAAACACGGTGTAAGTATTGAATGCAATGGCTTTCTGCCTGCAAAGATTTCGGGTAAACTGAAAAATGGCAATTTTGAGGTCAACGGCGACGTGAGCAGTCAGTATATTACGGGACTTCTTATGGCGCTTGCAAGCCTTGAGGGCGACAGTGCAGTTGTGCTCAAAACGCCTCTTCAGTCAAAGCCTTATGTTGATATGACGGTTAAGGTGCTTGATGATTACGGCGTTAAGGTGCGTGAAACCGATTTTGGTTATTTAATCAAAGGCTCTCAGAAATTCAAGCAGATGGATTATGGTGTTGAAGGTGACTGGAGCCACAGTGCGTTCTTCCTGTCAGCAGGGGCAATCGGCGGCGATGTTACAGTGACGGGGCTTGATATGAATTCAACGCAGGGTGATAAGGCAATTATTGATGTGCTTAAATCCTTTGGGGCAGATATTGAAATAAACGAAAACGGCATAACGGCTAAAAAAAGCGAACTTACGGGAACGGTTGTAGATGCTGAAAATATTCCCGATTTGGTGCCGATGATTGCTGTTACGGCGGCGTTTGCAAACGGCACAACAGTTATCAAAAATGCCGAAAGGCTCAGATTTAAAGAGTCAAACAGAATTGAAAGTGTTGTTGCAAATCTTAAACTTATGGGCGCAGATGTAAAAGAAACGCCCGACGGTATGATTATAAACGGCGGCAGACCGCTTCACGGTGCAGAACTTCACGGGTATAATGACCACAGAATTGTTATGGCATTTTCCGTAGCAGGTGCAAATGCCGAGGGTGAAACCGTGATTGATGATATGGAAAGCATCAATAAATCCTACCCGTCATTCTTTGAGGATTATAAGAAAATTGGAGGAAAAAGTGAATGTCTTCCGTTTTAGGACAAAAAATAAAACTTTCCGTTTTCGGTGAAAGCCACGGTACGGCAATCGGCTGTGTGATAGATGGCTTTCCGTGCGGAATTAAAATAGATATGAACGCAGTGGGTGCCGAAATGGCAAGGCGTGCCCCGGGCAGAGATAAAACCACCACACCGAGAAAAGAGGCTGACACTCCTGAAATTCTCAGCGGCATTTTAAACGGTGTAACAACGGGCGCTCCTATTGCGATGATGATAGAAAATACCAACACCAAAAGCGGCGATTACGGCAATCTGATGACGGTGCCGAGACCGAGTCACAGCGATTACCCTGCTTTTGTTAAATTTGACGGCGGCAACGATGTCAGGGGCGGCGGTCATTTCAGCGGCCGTCTTACTGCTCCGCTTGTGTTTGCTGGCGCTCTTGCAAAGCAGGCGCTTGCACAAAAAGGTATTGTTATCGGCGCACATATCAGTCAGATAGGAAGTGTGTGCGACAGCGTTTTTGATAAAAATAATATCACGGTAGAGCAGTTGAATTCCTTGTCATCGAGTTATTTTGCAACGCTTGACGGCAAAGAGCAGGCTATGCGTGATGAAATTGAAAAGGCGAGAATGGACTGCAATTCGGTCGGCGGCAAAATTGAGTGTGCCATTGTCGGCGTTCCTGTCGGTGCAGGCGGAAATATGTTTGATACGATTGAGGGCAGACTGTCTTATGCGTTGTTCGGCGTTCCTGCCGTTAAGGGCGTGGAATTCGGTATCGGATTTGACTTTGCCAAGTCTTTCGGCAGTGATGTGAATGACGGCTATGAGGTGCAGGGCGGCACGGTTAAAACGATTACAAATAATAACGGCGGCATTGCAGGCGGTATGGCCACAGGTGCACCGATTGTATTTTCGGTTGCAGTAAAGCCTACTCCGTCTATTTCAAAACCGCAGAAAAGCGTCAATTTGCAGACAATGGAAAACGAGGAACTTATTATTCACGGCAGGCACGACCCTTGCATTGTTCCCCGTGCAGTGCCTGTAATTGAGGCAGTTACGGCGTTTACAATACTTGATATTTTATCTTAATAATAACTTACGGCGAGCCGGGGGCACTCCGCCCTGCGGAAAACGTAGGGTGCGGCGTCCTCGACGCACCGTTATATATCGGCAAAAGGAATTTTAATTTAATGGATTTACTTGATTTAAGAAAACAGATAGATGATATAGATGAACAACTGATTCCGCTTTTGATTAAGCGAATGGGCATATCAAAGCAGGTGGCTGAATATAAGGTTCAGAGAGGACTTCCTGTTTTGAATGAACAGAGAGAAAAAGAAATACTTGATGATGTGCGCCTAAAATGCGGTGAGCAGGGCGAAACTATTGCTACTGTTTTTTCAGCAACGATGGATGCTTCAAGAGCCTTGCAACACAAAATTATCGGCGGCGGCAAAGAATTGCGCACGGCAGTTGAAAATGCTGTTATAGACGGCACTCTGGCAGAAAGCACGGTGCCTGTTGCCTGTGCAGGCGTAGAAGGCAGTTATGCCGAAAAAACCGCAAAAAGGCTTTTTCCTGATGCGCAGGTTAAGCATTATAAACTTTTTGAAGATGTTTTTGAGGCGGTGAATAAGGGCGAGGCGCCGTTCGGCGTTATCCCTGTTGAAAATTCAACTGCAGGCTCGGTGCACGAAGCGTATGATTTGATAATGAAGTACAAATTTTACATTGTCGGTGCATATTCTTTAGAAGTGAACCATTGCCTTTGTGCCAATGAAAATGCAAAATATGAGGATATTGAAGAGGTTTACAGTCACCCGCAGGCACTTTCACAGTGCTCTAAATTCCTTAAGGATTTTGATTTTACGGGAATTAATTATACAAATACCGCTGCTGCTGCAAAATTTGTGAAAAATTCGGGCAGAACTAATATAGGTGCAATCTGTTCGGAGGATGCGGCAAAAAAATACGGCCTTAAAATTCTGAAAACAAATATTCAGAATGTCAGCAGCAATTCAACAAGGTTTATTGTTATTTCCAAAAAAATGGTTATTGAAAAGGGCGCAGACAAGATTTCGCTTATTTTCGCTTTGCCGCACAAAACAGGCTCGCTTTACAGAATTCTGGGCAGATTTTCAATGGCAGGACTGAACCTTACAAAACTTGAATCACGCCCGATGGCAAACGGCGATTTCAGTTATTATTTTTATGTTGATTTAATGGGTAATATAAAGGATGAGGGCACGCTTGATTTACTTTGTGCTTTATCGTCTGAAATACCGGATTTTAAATTCCTCGGCAATTTTTGCGAATATACCGACTAACTATTAATGTTTGGAGGGGCAGGTTTGAAAAAAACAAAACGCCATCAAACAAATTTAATATCTTTTATAATTATACTTGTAACAGTTGCACTTACTGTGCTCCTTTCAATCTGCCTTTATAAGCAGCCAAGCCTTGAGGTAAGGTTTGACGCAGTTATAAACTGGCTCGGCAAGATTGAAAAAGCAGTCGCAGGGCTTGATACTCACCTTGAAATTTTGATCTGCATTTTTGCACTTTATATTGCAAAATGCCAACTGCCTATACCTATGAGCGTGCTGTGCGTAATATCGGGTATGGTGTTCTCACTTCCGAATGCGCTTGCAATCAATGTTGCTTTTACGTGCTTTTTCTTTATTGTAAAATATATTGAGGGGCATTGGATCGGCGGCGGCTGGGCAATGATGATACTTAATATCCGCCAGGCAAGGTTTATAAAACAGTGGGTGCTTTTCAAAGGCTCGGGCAATCCATATATTCTGCTTGTGTCACGCTTTGTGCCGTCTATTCCGCTCGGTATGGTGTCAAAACTGTACGGCTCAATGAATTATGATTTTATTTATTATATCTGCCTTAGCATTTTGGGCTTTGCGCCGAGAATTTATATTTATACAAAAATCGGTGCGGCGCTCTATAATCCTTTTTCACGTGAATTTATAATTCTTGTAATGATAATTGTTATTTTTACGGGCATTACAAGTCTTATTTTCAATATATTCTACGGAATAAAATCAAAGCAGATGACGCAGACTCTTCTGCTTTACTCTCAAAAAGAAAAATATAAAATAGTTTTATGAGGAGAAATATTATGAAACCACAGGAATTTATAAACGCTGTTAAATCAGGCGAAATGGATGAAAAACTCAGGACGGTTTATGTGCTTGACAGCGAGGTTGAAAAACAGAAACCCCGTTACATATCACTTCTTGAAGAATTCATTAAACTTTTCGGTGACGACAGAGATGTTATTATTACATCTGCACCCGGCAGAACAGAGGTCTGCGGAAATCATACCGACCATAACAACGGTAAGGTTATGGCGGCATCAATCAACCTTGACGCAATTGCAGTCTGTGCAAAAAGCAGTGATAACAGAATCCGTGTTAAATCACAGGGTCATGCAATGAATGAGGTTAATATTACAAAACTTCTGCCCGATGAGGCAGAGTTCGGACGTTCAACTGCAATGGTTCGCGGTGTTGTTGCAAAAATCAAGGATTTAGGCTTTGAAATCGGTGGCTTCGATGCAGTTACAACGTCAGATGTTATGGGCGGCAGCGGTCTTTCATCATCTGCAGCGTTTGAAGTTCTTCTCGGCACAACAGTATCATATCTTTTCAATGACGGTAAAATCAGCGCAGTTGATATTGCAAAGGTTGCGCAGTACAGTGAAAATGTGTTTTTCGGCAAGCCGTGCGGACTTCTTGATCAGATGGCTTCATCTGTAGGCACATTTGTTTCCATTGATTTTGAATCAACCGAAAAACCGGTTATTAAAAAAGTTGATTATGATTTTTCAACAAGCGGTCACTCACTCTGTATTGTTGATACAGGCGGAAATCACAGTGATTTAACAGATGATTATGCCGCAGTGCGTGCTGAAATGGAAAGTGTTGCAGCCGCTATGGGCAAAAACGTTCTTCGTGAAATCAGTTTTGAGGATTTCAAAAAGGCACTGCCTGAAATTAAAGATAAAGTGAATGACCGTGCAATTATCCGTGCATTTCATTTTTATAACGAAAATATCAGAGTGGAAACAGCAGTTTCAGCGCTTGAAAGCGGAGATTTTGATGCATTCAAGCAGATTATTATCGACAGCGGACACTCTTCATATATGTACAATCAGAACGTGTTTACGCCCGTAAATCCGACCGAGCAGAAACTTTCTGTTGCACTTTGTATGTCTGAAGATATTTTAAAGGGCAAAGGCGCTTGGCGTGTTCACGGCGGCGGTTTTGCAGGCACGATTCAGGCATTTGTGCCGAATGATATTCTTGATGAATATAAAACCGCTATGGAAAGTGTGTTCGGAGAGGGTAACTGCCACGTGCTTATTATCAGACCTGTCGGCGGAACAAGAGTAATGTAAGCTTTAATTTCAAAGAGGGAATATCAAAATGAAATATGTTTTTATAGAAAATCCTATAGCAGGCAGCAAACAGAAACAGGCGCTTTTTAAAAAAGTTCAGTCATCCTTTCGTATGATTGACGATGAGATGATTATAGAAGAAACGCATTACAAGGGTCACGCTAAGGAAATTGCCGAAAAATATGCCAAAAAGTACGGCAAGGACTGCGTGCTTGTATCCTGCGGCGGAGACGGCACTGTGCACGAAGTTGCAAACGGTGCGGCACATACAGATGCGGCTGTTATGATACTGCCGTTCGGCACAGGCAATGATTTTGCAAAAAAAATTTATGGCACTAAAAAGATAGATTCATTTAATGTTGTTAAGGCTTTCGGGCTTCATACGGGTAAAATCAAATATAAGGTTAAGCCGATTGATCTTATTGATTATAACGGTGAAAAATGTATAAATGTTATGAGTTACGGACTTGACACAAAGGTTGAAACAATCGGCAGGCAGATTGCCGGTAAGGTGAAATTTCTTGGCCAGAAAGCGTATAATATTGCAATTGTTCCGTGCATTATGCAGTCTTTAAAATACCAGATTAATATTGACCTTGATTGTGTGGATGAAAGCGGAAAGCCGTATAAAATTCTTGAAACGCCTAAGGATTACACACTTTTTGCAGTGTGCAACGCAAGTTATTACGGTGGTGGTTTCTGCCCTGCACCAGATTCAAAACTTGATGACGGATTGCTTGATTATGCACTTGTTGATGCAGTTAACGTTGTTGAGGCGCTTCCGCTTATTCCAAAATATAATGAGGGCACGGCGCATCTTCATTCAGACAAGGTTAATATAGGCTACATAACAGGCGGCAGAATCTGGAGCACTGACGGCTCACCGCTGCTCGGTAATTGCGACGGCGAAAATTTTGATTATTCCGAGGTTAATTTTAAAGTAGAAAAAAAAGCGCTTAATCTTTGCTTTATTGATGATTAATCGTATTTTCATCGACAGCAACATAACGGGCAATTCGTGAATTGCCTCTACGGCGGTGCAATAATGTAATCGTAGGGGTCGATGCCCTCATCGACCCGCATAATTGATTAAACCTTTATTGGGAGGGCCTCTGTGCCCTCCCGTACTGTTATTTGCGATTATTATAAAACGGGGTAAATGATATGAAATCAAAAGCAGGAAAAATTTTGTTGAAAGTATTTGCAGCCATTATTGTTGTTCTTGTATTGATTGCAGGCGGCTTCGGTATTTATTTTGCAAATTATACGCCCTCTGTTACTTTTGATGCAGGCAATTTAACGGGCGAGGTTACAAACGGTGCGTCAGGTTATCTGTACGGTATTGCGCAGGACGGCGTGCCGTCTTATGAAATGACTGCAAGTCTTGATATTTCTTCCGTTTCGGCAAAAACGCAGGGCGGTCTTCAGCACCCTATCGGGGAAGTAGGCGATATTGCCTCTGAAGTTCTCAGTGATAAAGATAAAACCTGTGATTATATTGTTGTTTATCTTCAGGATATGTATAGCACATGGTATTATGACCACATAAATATTGAAGAAATGAAAGCAAACGGCGAATATGATTTTAAAAATTATATTGAAACCGAATATTTTCCTTTGATAGAGCAGACTGTAAGCGAACTTAAAAATGCCGATTATCATGATAAACTTGTTTATTGCATTTATAACGAGCCTGATAACGGCGTGTGGTTTGATGACCGTAACCGCAGTGAATTTTATGAGGCGTGGAAACTGACCTATGATTATGTAAAAAGCCTTGATGAAACGGCGTTTATCGGCGGTCCCGGTTTTTATGAGTACGACAGTGATAAAATAAACGGCTTTTTTGAATTTACGTCGGCGAATGACTGCACTCCGCAGGTAATTATTTATCACGAGCTTAATTACCGTGCGCTTTATGACTGGCAGTTCAATGCAGATGATTTAAAAGAAATTGAAGCAAAGCACGGCGTTGATACAGCCACACCCGTTATCGTTACCGAATACGGAATGATGGAGGATAACGGCAATCCGAATACGATGCTTCGCTACATTGCCAGAATTGAGAATTCAAAGGTTTATGCAAATCAGGCTTACTGGCTGCTTGCCGATAATTTCTGCAATACCTGTGCCGATTATAATACACCGAACTCGGCGTGGTGGGTTTACAGATGGTATGCCGAAATGACGGGGCAGACTATGAAAATGACTGAAAGCGATATTCTTCATTCCGATATGGGAAAAGCCATTCTTGGTTTCAGAGCGCCGAGATACAGGCAGTTTTTGGGACTCGGCACTGTTGATAACGCTGAAAATAAGATTGATTTGCTCGTTTCGGGTGCAGATTATGACGGCGTTGTTAAAATAGAAAATCTTGATACTACAAGTCTTTACGAAAAAAATATAAATGTTACCGTCAGTGCAGTGACTTATCAGGGCATTTCGGGCAAGGTGTATAAGCCCGAAACCGTGCAGATTTATAATACCGTGTGCAGCAATGATAATATTACGATAGATATGAGCGGTTTTATGAATGAAAATACGGCGTATCATATTGAAATTACTGCTTCGGATGATAATGACGGCACTGAATTTTTAAACGATAATCTTTATAAAAGATATGAGTTTGAAAACGGCACGCTGCTCGGTGACGCCTATACTTACGACAGTGCTTATGCCACAACAGGCGAGCAGAACGGTATGGTCGGCGGAATGGAAAAAGACGGCGACGGCGTTGAAATTGAAATTGAAGTTCCCGAAGACGGCAATTACGAATTAAAGTTTATTTACGGCAATTCAAACGACGGCAAGTATGACGAAAACGGCAGGCAGCACCCTGATGAAAGAGCAATCAGCACAGTTAATTTTGCACTTGACGGCAGTGAATCTTCATTCAGTCTTGAAAATACAATCAAAAGCGAACTTACATCAGGTTATGAAATGGTTTGCGAACTGACAGCAGGCAGGCATACCATAAAAATTACGCATAACAAGGGCACAATTGTGCTTGATTCTCTGCTTGTGCGACGTGAAGATACCGATATAAATCTTGCCGTTCTTGATGACGGAGATAATGGCTTTTTCGCAGTTAGCCCGTATGACGGATATTATGATATTGCGTTTGATTCCATTGCCGATGTTTCAATCGGTCTGAACGGTTACATTACAGTGCCTACCAATGCGGCGGACACGGTAACGGTCTTTTTTAAAAGAGGTTTGAATTACCTGAGAACATCGGGCAGTATCAGTTATATTCAGCCGTCAACAAGAGCGGGCACAGAGTGGTATTTTGAACCGAGGCAGATGGCGCTTGACGGCACTGCCGAAATAAAAACGGTGGCATATCTTGATACGGAATATGTTACGGGTATTTCGTCTGACGGCGGCTCTTCAGAAATTACGCTGAATACAGAGTACGCAGGTAATTATGCGCTTACAATTCTTTATGCAAACAATCACGAGCAGGGTGTTCATGATTATAATGTTGATTTGATAGAGGATTGCGTAACACTGTCCGTCAACGGTAAAATGCAGAAGAATCTGTATTGCCGCAATACTTACAGTTGGGATTCGTTTACTACGGTTGTAACGGATATTGAACTTGAACAGGGCGAAAATCATATTGTGCTTTATAATGACGGCTCAAACCTGTTTAACGGCACACCGTCATATGCGCCGAATATCGCCGCAGTGATTGTAAACGATTACACAGCGGGATAATAACGGGCAATTCGTGAATTGTCCCTACAATATTTTGTTGTTGCGACGTTGTTTATAATTGGCGGTGCGTCGGGGACGTCGCACCCTACATAGTTGCAACAACGTCATCGTAGGGGCGGATATTATCCGCCCGCAAATCAACAAATAATCCCTGTAGGGGTCGGCGTTATCTACGACCTATTATCCAAAAGTTAAGGAATTATTAATTTTGATGCAGTCTTTGATAAAAGACTGCATTTTTTTGTTGACTTTGGTTTATGTTTATGTTACTTTAAAACTGTAAGGTGTACTACTTGATGTAGTACACTAAGAAAAACGGAGGTGAATTATGGAAAGCGCATTTATTAAAACCTGCGATTTAACAAAATATTTCATTGTGGGCAGTGAAAAAATCACGGCTCTTGAAAATGTAAATATTGAGATTCAGAGGGGACAGATCTGCTGTATTCTCGGCACATCGGGCTCGGGCAAATCAACGCTTTTAAATATGCTTGCAGGTCTTGAAAAGCCTACTACGGGCACGGTTCAGATCGGTAAGTACAGAATAGACAGGTTTGATGAAAGTCAACTTGCCAAATTCAGGCAGAAGTTTACGGGCTTTGTTTTTCAGTCATATAATCTTATACCGTCGTTGACGGCGGTTGAAAATGTTGCACTTCCGTTAATGTTTAAGGGTATCGGCAAAGAGGAACGGGAAAAGCAGGCTATGGAAATGCTCAGGCTTGTAGGACTTGAAAACAGAAGTGCCCATAAGCCGTCTGAAATGAGCGGCGGTCAGCAGCAGCGAGTCGGCATTGCAAGGGCTTTTGTGGGCAATCCCGCCGTAATTTTTGCCGATGAGCCTACGGGTAATCTTGACAGCAAAACAACCAAAGAGGTTATGGAGCTTGTAACAAACACAATCAGAAAAAACAATCAGACAATGGTGCTCGTAACGCACGATGCAAGCGTTGCAGAGTATGCAGATGTTATTTTTAAAATTTCCGATGGAAAGGTAGTGGAGTAAATGAACACAAAAATTAAAACAAATATCTTAACCTTAATTATGGTGCTTTTAACGGCACTTTTGCCGCAGACTGCTTTCGGCGCAGAGGGGGATGTTTACCAGACGTCAAATTTAAGTCCGTTAATTATTGTAAATGCATACAGTGTTGACGGTGATGTTGTTTCGGGCGGTGATTTCAGGCTGAATGTTGAACTGAAAAACACAAGCGGAAAAATTGATGTGCAGAATGTTCTTATCCGTATTTCCGGCGGTGATGCGTTCAGTATCAATAACGGCACTGACACGGTTTATACAGATAAAATTGTCAAGGCAGGCACATATAAATTTTCAAAAAATATGTTTTGTTCATCTGCCGCTGAGGCAGGCTCTTACCCTGTAAATGTTGCCGTTTCCTATGAATATTTTGACGGAAATGAAAGATTTTCCGGTTCGTCTGAATTTTCAATCAGCATTAAGGTGAATAAAAAGGATGAGCCTGCCACTTCGGGCAGCAATCAGACGGCAGCGCTCACCCCACAGGTGCTGATTTCAAACTTTTCTTTCGGCGGTGACAGAATTAAAGGCGGAGAAAATTTTACTCTTAATTTTAAGGTAAACAATAATTCATCAACTACGGCTGTTAAAAATGTTATTATCAAGCTCGGCGGCGGTGAGGTATTTGTTGTTGCAGACGGCACGGATACAATTGCACTCAATTCCCTGTCAGCAGGTGCGTCAAAGCAGATTTCAAAGCAGTTTCAGTGCCTGAACGGCGTTAAATCGGGTGTTTACCCTGTAACTGCAAGCATTTCATATGAGTATTTTGACAGCGGTGAAAAGGCGCAGGGAACGGCAGAACTTACTATGAGTATTCCTGTTGTTCAGCCTGATATCGTGTCTTTTGAGGGTATTGACCTTGCAGATAAAACCATAAATACAAATCAGGAGACTGATTGTGCATTTCAGATTATAAACAGCGGGCAGACAAAACTTTCAAACGGCAGAGTGATTCTGAAAGATGAAAACGGTACTGAACTTGCGTCTGCATTTATCGGTAATATTGAGGCAGGTATGCAGTTTTCAAGCAATTATACACTGCCTGTTACGTTTGAAAAAGACGGCATTAAAAATCTGACGCTTGTGCTTGAATACGAAAATGAAAATGCAGAGAAAAAGAGCATTGAGCAGCAGTTCAGGGTTACTGTTGAAGAATATCAGGACCCGTATGCGGAATTAAATTCAGATGACGATGCACAAACTGCTGAAAAATCAAGCCCTGTAGTTCCGATTATTTGCGCAGTTGTCGGCGTTATTGTTCTTGTTGCGGCTGCTGTTGTTATTGTAAAGGTCGTTAAGAAAAAGAAGGCGCAGAAAGGCAGTGATTTTATAGATGAAGAAATCTGATCTTTTCAAAACTGCGTTCCGGAATCTGAGAAACAGAAAAACAAGAACACGCCTTACCGTTATCGGTGTTGTAATCGGCACGTGCGCCATTGTTATAATGGTTTCCATCGGAGTGGGCATTGATAAGATGCTTACTGCCCAGTTTGAGTCAAATTCTTCGCTTAACAAAATCACTGTTTATCAGGGATATAATGATGACGGTACCGAAAACGAAGAAACAGTGCTTGATGACCGTGCACTTGAATATATGAGCGGTATTGAGCACGTGGAATTTGCCGTTCCCGTGATGGATATGGAACAGTATGTTGCCGTTTCAAGGGGCAAATATTCGCTCGGCTGGGGTCTTAGGGCAATAGATACTTCGGCTATGGAGGCAATGGGTTTTACCCTTAAAGAGGGAAGTTTTGCCGGCATGGATAAAAATACCGTTTTCTTCGGTGAAAGAGCCGTTACCAATTTTATGGACTCGCAGGGCAACTCCGTTAAATATAAGTTTGACAGTGATTATAATCTTGAAGAATGTGAAATAGACGCGATGAAAGATATCTTCAATGTCAGTGTAAAAGAAAACAGTGAAGACGGCGGTGTAAGAACAGGTACATCAACGCCGCAGCGTTTAAGAGTAGGCGGAGTTATTAAAAGCGATTATAAGGTAGATCAGTATACCGACAGCGGCGTTTATATGGATATGGCGCTTGCAAAAGACCTTATAAAGCAATATAATATGATTAATAAGGTCAAAAATCAGAAGTTCAGTTATTCCAATATTTATCTTATGGTAGATGAAATGGAAAACGTGAAAGCTGTTAAAGAAGTGCTGGAGGAAAAAGGTTTTTCAAGTTATTCCGATGATGAAGAACTTGAATATACGAAAAAGGTAATGCTTGCCGTGCAGTTGGTTCTCGGCGCAATCGGCGCAATTTCTATGTTTGTTGCGTTTTTCGGAATCAGCAACACGATGGTAATGTCTGTAATGGAGCGCACAAAGGAAATCGGTGTTATGAAAGTGCTCGGCTGTGAACTTAAGGATATTAAGGCGATGTTTCTTTATGAGGCAGGCACAATCGGTCTTATCGGCGGAACGATTGGTTTGATTATCAGTTATATACTGTCGCTTATTGCAAACGGCGTGGCACGGCTTGTAATGGGCTCTATGAACTCGGGTGAGGATTTTTACGTTTGCGTTTCATCTATTCCGCCGTGGCTTGCAATTCTCGGCATCGGTTTTGCAGTCGGCGTAGGTGTTATTGCAGGACTTTCACCTGCAAAACGATCCGTAAAGGTCAGTGCATTGACAGCAATTCATAATGAGTAGAAATAATGCCTCCCTTGTGAAAGGGAGGGGAACCGCTTGCGGTGGTGGGATTCTTTTTTTTGAATCCCCCTCGGTTGTAAACAACCGTTCCCCCTTTAACAAGGGGGACTGCAGCAGGTTCTTATAATTTGAACAAAGGAGGTCAGATATGTTTTCACTTGATACAAAAAGCAGAGAGCCGATATATTCCCAGATTGAAAAAGGCGTTGTAAAATATATCAATCTGGGAATATATCAGGCTGATGAGCCTCTGCCGTCGGTAAGGTCGCTTGCTTGCGAACTCGGCATTAATCCCAATACGGTGGCAAAGGCATATAAAAATCTTGAGGCAAACGGCATTGTGTATACAAAAGCAGGTAAGGGGATTTTTGTAAAGGGTGACGATGCTTTCGGTGAAATACACCGCGCAATTGAAAATAATCTTCGTGAAAAACTTGCTGATGTTAAAAACGCAGGCTTTGAAAAAAGCGAACTCCTGAACATAATTGACGAAATATGGAGGGATAAAAATGATTGATATAAAAAGCCTTACTAAGAATTTCGGCGAAAAGGCCGCTCTGAATTCTGTTTCCTTTTCAATTTATGATAAATCAATTTTCGGCCTTGTCGGCTCAAACGGCGCAGGCAAAAGTACGCTTTTGAGGGTTCTTGCAGGCGTTTATAAGGCAGACGGCGGCGAGGCTCTGATTGACGGTGAAAATCCATATGAAAACAACGCACTTAAAGAAAAAATTGCGTTTGTTTCGGATTTTCCGTATTTCATTTCAGGCTATTCGCTTAATCAGAGTGCATCATATTATAAATCTATTTATAAATCCTGGGATGATGTGCAGTTTAACCGTCTGAAATCTATATTCCCCATTAATGCCAATCAGAAAATTTCCACTATGAGTAAGGGTATGCAAAGGCAGTGCGCAATTATTCTTGCCCTGTCCTACAGACCGCATTATATTATGTTTGATGAAATTTTTGACGGTCTTGACCCTGTTATAAGAGAACTGCTTAAAAAGGTTCTTATTGAATATGTTGATGAAAACGGTGCAACAGTTGTGATTGCCAGTCATAATTTAAGGGAATTAGAGGGCTTTTGTGACCATATCGGTCTCCTTCATCTCGGCGGAATTCTGCTTGAAAAGGATATTGACGGCTCGTCGATTAACCTTTACAGAGTGCAGTTTATTCCCAAAAATGACGAATGTGTTGATATAATCAAATCAAAACTGAATGTGCTGAAAGAGGCAAGGCAGGGTAAAATGGTTCAGCTTACCGTTAAGGGCGAGCTTGAGCATATTGAGGGCGTGATAAACAGGGAAGAGCCTATATTCTTTGAATATCTGCCGCTCACGCTTGAGGAGTTATTTGTTTGCGAAATGGAGGTTGCCGGTTATGACATCAACAATTTCTTTAAGTAAAGTAAACGCCGTTCTCAAAAAGAATTTCAGGCTGAACATAGCCGGTCTTATTGTTACAAATGTTACTGCGGTTTTATGTATGCTTGTGATTTGCGCCGCCGTTATAGGTGTGCCGTCAAAGGATTTGGCAATTTCTTCTTATGTAAGCGATGTTACTGTTGAATTTTCTGTTTCGGCAGGACTTATTGCAAATGTTATAGGCGTGATTTATCTGCTTTTTCTTTCTCTGAAAATGTTCAGGGAAATATACAGCAGGCGTGCGTCGGATTTCTTTTATTCCATGCCCGTTACAAGAAAAGAATATTACACGGGCAATGTGCTTTTCGGTATAATCAATATTTTGTTTATGTTTATCAGCATAACTGCGGTTTCGCTGATTTTCGGCAAACTGCCGATTGCTTTTGATGTTGAGCATAACATTATTGAAATTAAATTGTTTCTGCAATATATGGCAATTGCTTTTTCGGGATTGTTTCTGACCTTTGCAGTATTTATGGTTTCCGCTGTTCTTTGCGGCAGACGCTGGCAGGCAATTGCAGCAAGTGTATTAAGCAGTGTTTCGCTTTCCGCCGTTATGATGGGTGTCGGAATGCAAATGAATTCCATTTACGGCTATAATGTTCAAAATAACGGAAGTGCAGTTGATACCTTCCTTGCAGTTTTAAATAAAGGAGAAAGTGTTTCGTTAGCCGCAATTGTTATTTTTAAGTTTGCGGCAGCGGCGGCTCTGCTTGCAGTCGGTTATTTTGTGTTTAAAAACAGAAAGGCAGAGGTTGCCGAACAGTCCCTTTCAGGCAAAATTGTGCCTGCATTGCTGCTTTTTGTAATTGACGTCGGTGTGTTTATGACTGCATTTTCAGCATTTTACAAACCGCTTTATTTTAAAATTATTATAGGTGTTGTGTGCTGTGTTATAGTTACGGTTATTTTCTGCGCAGTGTTCAACAAAAAAGCGTTTACAAAAAATACAGACATAGCCTGTGTTGTCGCCTGTGTGGTTTCAATTGCTTTTGCAGTCGGCGTTGAAACATTGCCGAAAGCAGTCGGATATATTGATTATATACCGTCTGCCGAGGAAATTCAGTCTGTTGAATTTACGGAAAATGCCGATAATTACGCTTATATAGACAGTTCATCATATACTACATTTTTTGATTACCTTTTTGAGGGCGGTATAAATTATGATGAATATGAAGAGGATGTATTTAAAATTGAGTCGCAGGAGGGTATAGACTGCGTTTTAAGACTTCATCAGAAAGCGATTGATGATGAGATTATCAAAAAGTATGAGGCGTATAATGACCCTGATGAGAACACTTATATTGAAGATACATGGTTTTCATATAAACTGACATATCATCTTAAAAACGGCAAAGAGGTATCAAGATATTATTCCGTATGCTGCAAGGATATAATGGAGGAATATGCCGATTTCGTAAGAACAGATGAAGTTATTGAACAGTCTTTCCCGTTTAATCTGAATAAGGATTCCATTCTGTTTGCAAGAGTGGAAGAGCCATATGAGGATACGGAAGTTTATGATGATTCATTTGAATATACCGATGACTACAGTGTGTCCTACAGTGCAGACAGTTATTTCACGCTTGATAATTATGACGAGTTTTTCGGTTTGCTGAAGCAGGATATAAAAGCAAGAAGTGATACGGATGCGCTTTTGCAGACTGCAAGTTATTTTTATCTGTATGATAAATATATTGAAAATGAGCAGTATATTTATATTTATTATCTTGATGAAGATACTCCTGCCGAACTTGCCGAAAAAATCAGAAATATGACTCCGTCACAGGCAGAAACTTATATGTATAATTCAAATTATGATTTACATCTGCTGTCAGAGTCAGTTGTTTTGAGCAAAACAAATGATAAGAACACAATGGAGTACCTGACAGACAGGGGAATTATTAAGTAATAATCCTATTTGCCTCCCTTGTTAAAGGGAGGGGGACCGCTTGCGGTGGAGGGATTCGATAACGGGCAATTCGTGAATTGCCCCTACTGCGTGAATTTATTACAACAAAAAATGCTCCCTTTTCGGGAGCATTCGTTTTTATAATTTTTTATCTTAAAAGAGCAAAACCGATGTCAACGGCACCTCCGAGAAGTTTTGACGTTTTTTTCATTCCGAGCGTTTCGGTTATCCACAAAATGATAAGCGCAACAAAAATTGCGATTATAAGAGTTTCTTTTTTCATAATAAAGACCCCCGAACAAATAATAAGAT